>NZ_JALBYS010000015.1:0-104951 GCF_022678525.1 Serratia sp. PGPR-27
CCCTCGATACACTTTCGCGTATACACACTTTCCAGGCGTGCTCCTTCAGCCACTCAGACACCTCACCGTTTTGTTGTCGATAACGCTTTGCGCTGTCGACGGGCGCTAATGTAGGAGAATCTGATCTCAGCGTCAACCCTCTTATTTCATTCTCATGACTGTTTAGCCAAACTTGCAGCAATTTGCTGATTTACCGAACGATATTCCAACTCTTGGCCACCGGCGGGCAGGGCGGACTATGTTCAAAACGCGTGAAAGATGATTGTTTGACCTTTTTCTGTACGGGTAGCTCAATATATCGCCAATGAGATTAGTCTATTTGATGTTATATGCATTAATACTGGATTATTAGTCAAATGTGTCGCTAAATGGAATTATGTCGGCGCGGCGTTTTTGGCAAGGAACATCACGGCGCCGCGCAGATTGCCGGGAGACAGGCCGGCGATATCGCAGACAGGGACAGACTCATTACATAATAATGCAGTAGAGGTTCGTTTTGACTCCTTCAGATGCCATGCCGGCGCCGCAAGCGCGCCATGCCATTCCCCCCGGTGCGGGGGCGCTGTTCTTCATCCAGATCTTCGCCACACTGGGCTTCGCCGTGCTTTACTCCACGCTGGTGCTGTACGCCACCAAGCGATTGGGCTTCAACGAAAGCAGCGCCAACGCCATGATGGGCGTGTTCGGCGCCTTCAACTATGGTCTGCACATGTTCGGCGGCTACCTCGGCGGCCGTTTCCTCAGTAACCGCAACCTGTTCGTGCTGGGCATGGTGCTGCAGGTGATCGGCTGCGCGCTGATTGCCGTCGCGGGCGTGTGGGGGCTGTACTGGGGGCTGGCGATGTTCCTGACCGGCAGCGGCCTTAACGTGACCTGCATTAATATGATGCTCACCCAGCGTTTCAAACCGGATGATGACCGGCGCGAATCGGCATTCCTGTGGAACTACGCCGGCATGAACCTCGGGTTCTTCGTTGGCTTTACCGTGGCCGGGTATTTCCAACTGACGGAAAACTATCGCGCGCTGTTCCTGTTCGCCACGCTGGGCAATGCGGCGGCGATCATCGTCGCCGTCTGCCGCTGGCGGATTCTGGCGGATCTCAATACGCCGCTGCACGATGCCAGCCTCAGTCAATACCGTTGGCGCATGCTGGTCGGGCTGGCGGTGCTGGTGGCGCTGGTGCCGATTATCCGCGTGATGCTGACCCACGCCGAGTTCAGCGGCCATTTCGTGATCGTGCTCGGCGCGCTGATCTTCCTGATGCTGTGCGTGGTCACGCTGCGCCACCATCCGCGCGATGAGCGCCGCAGAATGGCGGCCTATCTGATCCTGGCGCTGGGGTCGCTGGTGTTCTGGGCGCTGTATCAGCTGGCGCCGATGGGGCTGATGCTGTTCTCCGAGCACAACATCAACCTGAACGTTTACGGCATTCAGGTGGCGCCGCAGTGGATCCAGAATATCAACACGCTGGTGATCGTGGTGGGCGGCCCGCTGCTGGCCTGGTGGTTCAACCGCCTGCGCGCCCGCGGTTGCAACATCGACATTCCGCTGCAGTTCTCCGGATCGCTGTTCTGCATCGGGCTCGGCATGCTGGTGCTGCCGCTGGGCATCAGCATGGCCGGCGGCGACGGGCTGGTGGCGTTTAAATGGATCGTCATCAGCTATGTGCTGCAAAGCGTCGGTGAATTGATGATCTCGCCGATCGGTTACGCGATGATCGGCAAGCTGGCGCCGCCGCGCTATCAGGGCGTGATGATGGGCTGCTGGATGATGGTGACCGGCGTCGCCTCGGTGCTGGCGGGCTACGTCTCCGGCCTGATGCCGGAAAACAGCGGCAGCACGCCGCTGCAAACCAATCCAGGCTACAGCGAAATCTTCAGCGCACTGGGCTGGGGGGCGACGGGCGTCGGCGTGGCGATGCTGATTTTAATTCCGCTGTTGCGGCGCCTTATCCGGCGCGACGGCGCGTCTGCCGCCTGATTTGGCGAGAATACACAACAGCCCCACTGGTCGGGGCTGTTTTTATTTTGGGCTTTAACGCTTGCATCCGGCGATGAATCGCGGAAGGCTGAAGGAAAACCAATAAAAACAAACCGGAGCCCGCAGTATGAACATCATCTATTACCACCCCTTGTTTAACGCCCAGGAATGGCTGACCGGCATCAAGCAACGCCTGCCGCAGGCAGAGATCCGCGAATGGCAGCGCGGCGACGAGCGGCCGGCGGATTACGCGCTGGTATGGCGCCCGCCGCACGAGATGCTGGCCAACCGCCGCGATCTGAAAGCGGTATTCGCCCTCGGCGCCGGCGTCGACGCCATTCTCGATCAGGAGCGCAAACACCCCGGCACACTGCCCGCCGGCGTGCCGCTGCTGCGGCTGGAGGATACCGGCATGGCGCAGCAGATGCAGGAATATGCGCTGAGCTATGTGCTGCGCTATTTCCGCCGTTTCGACGAGTATCAGGCGTTGCAGCAGCGGCAGGAATGGCAACCGCTCGAACCCCACTCGCTGGATGATTTCACTATCGGCATCCTCGGCGCCGGCGTGCTGGGGCAGAGCGTGGCGCGCAAGCTGACCGAGTTTGGCTTCAGCGTACGCTGCTGGAGCCGCAGCGCCAAACAGATCGACGGCGTGCAAAGCTTCGCCGGAGAGGCGCAGCGCGGCGCCTTTCTCGACGGCGTCAAACTGCTGATCAACCTGCTGCCCAATACGCCGGAGACCGTCGGCATTCTCAACCGCGAGCTGTTCGCGCAACTGCGGCCGGGCGCTTACCTCATCAACATCGCGCGCGGCGCGCATCTGGTGGAGGCCGATCTGCTGGCGGCGCTGGAGCAGGGGCAGCTGGCCGCCGCCACGCTGGATGTGTTCACCCGCGAGCCGCTGCCGCAGGATCACCCGTTCTGGCGTCATCCGCGTGTCACCATTACCCCGCATATTGCTGCCATCACGTTGCCGCAGCAGGCGATGGATCAGATCGCCGCCAACATCCGCGCGCTGGAGGCGGGGCATGCCCCGGCCGGCGTGGTCGACAGGCAGCGGGGTTACTGAGCCTTCAGCCGCCGTTCGGTAACTGATAAGCTGTTATCGTCATCGCGCCTGCCCGTACCTTTGCGGGCGGGCCCTCTGGAAGGAGAAACAATGTACCCCGTTGATTTGCATATGCACACCGTCGCCAGCACTCACGCTTACAGCACGCTGCACGATTACATCGCCGAAGCCCAGCAGAAGGGCATCAAGCTGTTCGCCATCACCGATCACGGCCCGGACATGGCCGATGCGCCGCACTACTGGCACTTTATGAACATGCACGTGTGGCCGCGCCGGGTGAACGGCGTGGGCATCTTGCGCGGCATCGAAGCCAACATCAAAAACCT
Organism: Serratia sp. PGPR-27; assembly: GCF_022678525.1. Classification (NCBI taxonomy): domain Bacteria; kingdom Pseudomonadati; phylum Pseudomonadota; class Gammaproteobacteria; order Enterobacterales; family Yersiniaceae; genus Serratia; species Serratia sp. PGPR-27. The sequence continues at coordinate 3,377 of NZ_JALBYS010000015.1, forward strand.
GCAGGGCGACATCGACTGCACCGGCCCGATGCTGACGGCCACCGACGTGATCATCGCCGGTTTCCACGAGCCGGTGTTTGCGCCGCAGGATAAAGCGTCCAATACTGAAGCGATGATCGCCGCGATGGCGCAGGGGGACGTGCATATCATCAGCCACCCCGGCAACCCGCGTTACCCGATCGACATTCCCGCCGTCGCGGCGGCGGCGGCCAAATACGAGGTGGCGCTGGAGCTGAATAACTCGTCGTTCACCCACTCCCGCAAGGGCAGCGAGGCCAACTGCCGGGCGATCGCCGCCGCGGTGCGCGACGCCGGCGGCTGGCTGGCGCTGGGTTCGGATTCGCACGTCGCTTTTTCACTGGGTAATTTCGAGCACTGCGAGCGCATCATCGAAGAGGTGGGCTTCCCGCAGGAGCGCATTCTCAACGTCAGCCCGCGCCGGTTGCTGGATTTTCTCGAGCGGCGCGGCAAGCCGGCGATTGCGGAATTGGCCGATTTGTGACATCGTCCCGGCAAAATTTTCCGTATTGTATAAGGCATTATCATGAATGAGTTTTCCATTGTCTGCCGCGTGCTGGGTACGCTGTTCTACCGCCAGCCGCAGGATCCGCTGCTGGTGCCGCTGTTCGCGTTGATCAAAGAGGGCAAGCTGCAGCAGCACTGGCCGCTGGAGCAGGATGACCTGCTGAAGCGCCTGCAGCAGGGCTGCGACGTCAACCAACTGGCGACCGACTTTAACGCGATGTTCGTCGGCAGCGAATGCAGCGTGTCGCCGTTCCGCTCCGACTACGTCGAAGGAGCCAGCGAAGCGGAAGTGCGCACCTTCCTGCAGCAGCGCGGCATGCCGCTGGCGGAGGCGCCGGCCGACCATTTCGGCCAGCTGCTGCTGGCCGCTTCCTGGCTGGAGGATCAGTCGCAGGAAGATGAAGCGCAGGCGCAGATCGCGCTGTTCGACGAGTTTCTGCTGCCGTGGTGCGGCCGCTTCCTCGGCAAAGTGGAAGCGCACGCCACCACCGGTTTCTACCGCACGCTGGCGCTGATGACCCGCGACGCCATCCAGGCGATGCGCGACGAGCTGGCGGAGTACGAGCAGGACGACGAAGCGGGCGACGAAGACGCGTAACGCCGCAGCCATCCAGGCGGGCCGCCCGGCCCGCCGATCCGCTAAACACAGGTTTGCATCCCCCAGACGTAAATTGACAAAAGATCCCCTAATCTGGCGGTTTACCGTCGGTTCGGCCGCGCCTGCGCGCCGCGCTTTTTCACGCAAGGGGTAGATGATGAAAAGTAACTGGATGCAGCAGATTCAAACGTTGATCGGGCAGAAGGCCGGCGCGATGGGCGGGGCGGAAGGCATCGGCAAGCTGCTGGCGCCCACGGCGCTGGGCGGTTTGGTCGGCGTGCTGTTGGCCAACAAATCCTCGCGCAAGCTGGTGGGTAAGTTCGGCAAGAATGCGCTGATTATCGGCGGCAGCGCGGCGGTGGGCGCGGTGCTGTGGAACAAGTATAAGCAGCGGGTGAAAGAGAGCCATCAGGACGAACCGCAGTTCGGTTTGCAAACCACGCCGGTAGATCTGCGCGCCAAGCGTTTGGTGCAGGCGTTGGTGTTCGCCGCCAAGAGCGACGGCCATATCGATGCCGACGAGCAGCGAGCCATCGATCACAGCCTGTCGCAGCTGCAGGTGGGGGAAGAGGCGCAGGGCTGGGTGCAGGAAGCGCTCGATCAGCCGCTCAACCCGGAATTGATCGCCCGCAGCGTGCAAAATGAAGACGAGGCGCTGGAGGTTTACTACCTGAGCTGTCTGGTGATCGACGTCGATCACTTTATGGAGCGCGGCTACCTCGATGCGCTGGCGCAGGCGCTGAAGATCCCAGCGGACGTCAAGCAGGGCATCGAGAGCGACGTCAACGAGAAAAAGCGCGAGCTGGCGTAGCGCCGCTTGGCAAGCCGGGGGGAATCGTGTCACTCTTGCCGCAATCTATGTAAGCGGATGATTTAGTAATGATGACCCCACCGAAAGCGGAAAAACGCCCTTATCCCATCACCATCCACGGCGACACGCGCGTGGATGACTACTACTGGCTGCGCGACGACGAGCGCGCAGACCGCCAGGTGCTGGACTACCTGCAGGCGGAGAACGCCTACACCGATGCGATGCTGAAACCGCAGCAGGCGCTGCGCGAAACCCTGTACGAAGAGATGGTGGCGCGCATTCCGCAGCAGGAACATTCGGTGCCTTACGTGCGCCACGGCTATCGCTATCAGACGCGCTACGAGCCGGGCAACGAATACGCGATTTATGTGCGCCAGCCGCAGGCCGAGAGCGAGCAGTGGGATGTGCTTATCGACGGCAACCAGCGCGCCGAGAACCACGAGTTTTACACCCTGGGCGGGCTGGACGTCAGCCCAGACAATCAGCGGCTGGGGGTGGCGGAGGATTTCCTGTCGCGCCGTCAGTATGACATTCGCTTCAAGAACCTGGCCGACGGCAGTTGGGCGGAGGAAGTGTTGGAAAACACCTCCGGCAGCTTCGAGTGGGCTAACGACTCCTCGACGGTGTACTACGTGCGCAAGCACGCCAAGACGCTGTTGCCGTATCAGGTCTATCGCCACGTGGTGGGCAGCGATCCGCAGCAGGATGAGCTGATTTACGAAGAGCTGGACGATACCTTTTACGTCGGGCTGGAGAAGACCACCTCCGAGCGTTTTATCCTGATCCACCTGAGCAGCACCACCACCTCGGAGATCCTGCTGCTGGACGCCGATCGTGCGGACGCCAAGCCGCAGCTGTTCGTGCCGCGCCGCAAGGATCACGAATACGCCATCGATCACTATCACCAGCATTTCTACATCCGCTCCAACAAGGACGGCAAGAACTTCGGCCTGTACCAGAGCGAGCAGGCAGACGAAGCGCAGTGGCAGACGCTGATCGCCCCGCGCGCCGACGTAATGCTGGAGGGCTTCAGCCTGTTCCGCGATTGGTTGGTGGTGGAAGAGCGCAATGCCGGCCTGACGCTGCTGCGCCAGATCCACTGGCAGACGGGCGAAGAGAAGCGCATCGCCTTCGACGATCCGACCTACACCACCTGGCTGGCGTATAACCCGGATCCGGAAACCGCGCTGTTGCGCTACGGCTATTCGTCGATGACCACCCCGACCACGCTGTACGAGCTGAACATGGACAGCGGTGAGCGGACGATGCTCAAACAGCAGGAGGTGAAGAACTTCACGCCGGAAAACTACCGCAGCGAGCGGGTGTGGGTGAAGGCGCGCGACGGCGTCGAGGTGCCGGTCTCGCTGGTGTATCGCCAGGACAGCTTCCAGCGCGGCGCCAACCCGCTGATGGTGTACGGCTACGGCTCTTACGGCAGCAGCATGGATCCGGCGTTCAGCGCCAGCCGCCTGAGCCTGCTGGATCGCGGTGTCGTGTTCGCGCTGGCGCATATTCGCGGCGGCGGCGAGCTGGGGCAGCTGTGGTATGAAGACGGCAAACTGTTCAACAAGCAGAACACCTTCAACGACTTTATCGACGTGACCGAAACGCTGATCGCCCAGGGGTACGGCGACGGCAAGCGGGTGTTCGCCATGGGCGGCAGCGCCGGCGGTCTGCTGATGGGCGCGGTGATCAACCAGGCGCCGCAGCTGTTCCACGGCGTGGTGGCGCAGGTGCCGTTCGTCGACGTGGTAACCACCATGCTGGACGAGTCGATCCCGCTGACCACCGGCGAATACGACGAGTGGGGTAACCCGAACGAGCAGGCCTATTACGACTACATCAAACAGTACAGCCCGTACGATCAGGTGAAGGCGCAGGCATACCCGCATCTGCTGGTGACCACCGGCCTGCACGATTCGCAGGTGCAGTATTGGGAGCCGGCCAAGTGGGTGGCCAAGCTGCGCGAGCTGAAAACCGACGATCGGCAGCTGCTGCTGTATACCGACATGGATGCCGGCCACGGCGGCAAATCCGGCCGCTTCAAGGCCTATGAGGATATTGCGCTGGAGTACGCCTTCATTCTGGCGCTGGCGGAGTAACGGCGAACAGCGGGCGGCCTGCGCCGCCCGCTGTGCTAGCCAATCAGATAGTATTTCAGCGTGTGTTTCATGTCCGGGCTCAGATCGTCGATGGATTTCAGCATCCAGCGCAGATAGCCGGGATCTTCCTGGGCGATGCGATCGATTTCCTGCCCGCGATACTTGCCGAATTTGAACTTCTTCAGCAGCACCGGCTGTTCGGTGATCTGCACCATTTGCTCCGGCGTCCAGCCCGAATCCTTGATGATGCGTTGCAGCAGCGCGGCGGTGACGTAGCAGTCGTACAGCGCGCGGTGCGGGTACAGCGTGGCGTCTGCCGGCAGCTGCACGTCCAGGTTCAGCGCGTAGCGCAGATACTGGTTGCCGTACTTGATGTCCGGATACAGCGTGCGCGCCAGCTTGAGGGTGCAGATCCAGGCGCCGTTCATCTCCGGCAACACCCCGCGATCAAAGGCGGCGTTGTGCGCCACATAGTAGGGGCTGCCCTGATAGCGGCCGATCGCCACCGCGATGCGCGGTTTGCCTTCCACCATCTGTTCGGTGATGTGATGAATCGCCATCGCGTCGAGGCTGATGGGGCGATCCGGGCTGACCAGGTCGCTCATCGGATTGGTTAACTGGCCGTCGAGCAGATCGAGGGAGGCCACTTCCACCACGCCGCCGTCCAGCCCGCAGGTCTCGGTATCTATTACGCGTAACGTCATGCTTTCCTCCGCGTTGCCGTCAGGCTTCAGCTTAACCGGCACAGGCGGCCGTGCCAACCGTCGAAAGTCTTGCCGGCGATGGTAAGACCAGGAGCGTCATCCGGCGCGGCAACCAAAAGCGCTCCCGTTTCATCCCAGATGGCGCTGCGGCCTGCCGGGATCCAGCCGCCGGTCGGCGCCGCATGGTTGGCCATCAGCGTGAGCATGCCGTAACGCCGGGCATAGCCTGCCAGCGCGGCGCTGTCTTTCGCGTAACCGGCTTCAGATACCAGCACGCCGGCAGCATAAATCTGCGCGCCCGCTAGCGCGGCGGCGCTTGCGTGGCCGGGCTCCGAAGTATCGGCACAGATAGCCAGCGCGATGCGTTGCCGATGTATTTCCAGCAGCGAGCCGCCATCGCCGGGCAAGAACCGTTGCCGTTCCGCGCCGTGCAGATGCTGCTTGGTATAGGGCGTCAATGCGCCATTGGGGTGAAAGATCAAGGCGGCGATATGCAGCGCCTGGCCGCTGCGTAAGGGCGCGCCGACGATGATCGTCATCTGATGCGATTGCGCCGCCGCAGCGAGCGGTTGCAGACGCGGATCGCCCAGCGTCAGCGCCAGTTCGGCAGCATCAGCCAGTTCATAGCCGCTGAGCGACAGTTCGGGAAACACCAGCAGCTGCACCTGCTGTTGGGCTGCCTGCGCGACAAATTCAAGGTGGCGTTCAAGGTTACAGGCGATATCGGCCGCAGCGGCGGGGTATTGGGCGGCGGCGAGGGTGAAGCAGGACATCGGCCATCTCTCCTGTGAGGCAATAAAAAACCCGCCTTGGCGGGTTTAATGACGGATGGAAGGACGCTTACTCACCAGACGGATGCGCTTTTTTGGCGCGTTTCTCCGCACGTTTCTCTGCTGGGGTTTTCAACGGCTTCTTCTTCGCATTTTTTTTGCTATCCATTCCCTTACTCATGATGGCCTCTCGTTACCTATGATTGGGTGGCTTGCTCAGCCATTAACCGCCTAAAGCCGGCAGGATGCAAGCGACAAAGTGCGAATTGCACTTAACCGGCTGTTTACACGTGAAATTTTGTTTTTGGATGACCGGGTGATAAAAATAATTATTATGTTATAATATTACACTTTCAATATTCGGAGAACGCAATGACTGTGATGGCATTACCGGATGCGCAGCAACTGCTGGCCATGCCGGATTCTGATTATATGAACTCGGTTCAACGGGCGTTTTTCCGTCAGCTGCTGCAGGATGAGCGGCAAAAGCTGCTGCTGCACATCGATGAGCTGAAAAAAGAGATCGATGGCGGCGAAGCGACGGGCGATGAGGCCGACAAGGCGGCGCGCGAAGAGGATCTGCGCCTGCTGTTCCGCCAGCTGGATCGCGAAAGCCGCCTGCTGCCGAAAATCGATGCGGCGCTGGCGCGCTTGCAGAACGGCGAATACGGCTACTGCCGGGAAACCGGCGAACCCATCGGGCTGGCGCGCCTGCTGCTGCGCCCGACGGCGGAACTGAGCATCGAGGCGAAAACCGCGCAGGAGATGCGTGAGCCGCATATGCGTAAAGGCGGGTAAGGTCTCAGCCGCCGAGCGTATCCACCAACAGATCGAGAAAGCGCCTGACGCGAGGTTCCAGCAGGCGCTTATTCGGATAGAGCGCCACAATCCTGACTTCTTCACCCGCCACGGCGCGCAACACCTGCTGCAGACGGCCGGCGGCCAGGTCCTCCGCAATCATAAACTCCGGCAGATACGCGATGCCCAACCCGGACAGAGCGGCGTCGCGTAACGCTTCCCCACTGTCCAGCCGCAGGCGGCCGCGCGCCGGGGCCTTGACCCATTCGCCGCGCTCGTCGCGCAGCCGCCAGGGCTGTTTTTGGTTGCGGCTGCTGAACAGCAGAGCCTCATGCCCGGCGAGCGACTCGACGGTTTGCGGTTCGCCACGGGCGGCGAGGTAGGCGGGGGAGGCGCACAGCAGGGCGCGATACCTGGCGAGGGTTCTGGACACCAGCCGGGTATCCGGCGCCGTGACGCCGATCCGCACCGCTAAATCAAATCCTTCTTCCACGATATCCGCCAGGCGATCGGAAAAACTGATCTCCACCTGCACCTCAGGCCAGGCGACGAGAAATTTCGGCACCAGCGGCAACAGGATCCGTCTGCCGAAGGCGGCGGGAGCGGTCAACCGCAGCACCCCGCGTGCGGTGCCTTTGTCGCCGGCCACGCTGGCCTCGGCGTCGTCGACCGAAGCGAGGATCTGCAGGCCACGTCGATAAAACTCTCGCCCCTCGTCGGTCAGGCCAAGCGAACGCGTGGTGCGATGCAACAGCCGCACGCTCAGCCGCTGCTCCAGACGCGCGATGGCTTTGCCCGCCGCCGAGCGCGACAGCCCCATCGTCTGTCCGCCGGCGACAAAACTGCCGGCGTCGACGACGGCCATGAAAACCTGAATGTCATTGAGATTCGCCCGCAACATGCCGCCCCCCGAGATTCGATGATAAGATAATTAATTTAACATATTCAATGAATTAACTGCATATCCAATGTCGTTTCAGTGACGACGTCCATTCGCCAATCAAACGATTATAGTCGCCATGGAAACGATAAACGGTTGGAGAAGCAGCATGAAAAACGGCATCACGCACTACCATCACGGGGTCATTTGGGAAGAGGAGAATGGCGTGTCCCAAGGCGTTCGCGTCAAAGACACCCTCTACATTTCGGGGCAGTTTTCCCATGATATGCAGGGTGAGTTTATCGGCGCGGGCGATATCGAACGGCAAACCCAACAGACGTTGGACAACCTGGATCGGGTATTGGCGGGATTCGGCGCCGAACGTTCGAACCTGGCGTATGTGGAGATCTATCTGACTGACGTACAGGCGCATTTTGAACCCTGCGTTGCGTTGTTCAAACGCTATGTCGGCGCTCACCGGCCCGCCGGTTCGCTGATCGGCGTCACCGGGCTGGCTTCGCCCGAGCAGTTGGTGGAGATCAGCGCGATTGCGCACCTGAACTGATCGGGCCTGTGGGCGTTTTGCAAGCAGGTCGTTGTGATTTTGAGCAAACGCGCGCCGAGTTCCCGGCGCGCGTTCGAGTTTTCGGGTTTTACCGTTGACCTGCCGGGCGGCTTCCGCTTTGATGAAAGCATGACTCACAGAGAGACGGAAAGCGCCATGGAACAATTACGAGGTTTGTACCCGCCGTTAGCGGCATACGACAGCGGTTGGCTGGACACTGGGGATGGCCACCGGATCTACTGGGAGCTGAGCGGTAACCCGAACGGTAAGCCGGCGGTTTTCATTCACGGCGGGCCGGGCGGCGGCATCTCCCCGCATCATCGTCAGCTGTTCGATCCCGAACGCTACAAGGTGCTGCTGTTCGATCAGCGCGGCTGTGGCCGCTCCCGTCCGCATGCCAGCCTGGACAACAACACCACCTGGCATTTGGTGGCCGATATCGAGCGGCTGCGCGAAATGGCCGGCGTCGAACAATGGTTGGTGTTCGGTGGTTCCTGGGGATCGACGCTGGCGCTTGCCTATGCGCAGACCCACCCGGCGCGCGTCAGTGAAATGGTGCTGCGCGGCATCTTCACCCTGCGCAAGCAGGAGCTGCATTGGTATTACCAGGACGGCGCTTCGCGCTTCTTCCCGGAAAAATGGGAGCGCGTGCTGTCCATCCTCTCGGATGACGAGCGTAAAGACGTGATCGCCGCCTACCGGCAGCGGCTGACCTCGGCCGATCCGCAGGTGCAGCTTGAAGCGGCCAAACTTTGGAGCGTGTGGGAAGGGGAGACGGTCACGCTGCTGCCGAGCCGCGAATCCGCTTCGTTCGGCGAGGATGATTTTGCGCTGGCGTTCGCCCGCATTGAAAACCACTACTTCACCCATCTGGGCTTCCTGGAGAGCGACGACCAACTGCTGCGCAACGTGCCGCTGATCCGCCATATTCCGGCGGTGATCGTCCACGGCCGCTATGACATGGCCTGCCAGGTGCAGAATGCCTGGGACCTGGCCAAGGCCTGGCCGGAGGCGGAGCTGCATATCGTGGAAGGGGCGGGGCATTCGTATGATGAGCCGGGCATTTTGCACCAGCTGATGATCGCCACCGACCGGTTTGCCGGCAAGTGACGCAAAAAACCCGCCGTAACGGCGGGTTTTTCTATTTAGCCTTCGGCTCGTACGGCAGGCGCGAAAACTTGTGGGATTCCGCGCGGTAGTGCGCCACGCGCTCGCGAAAATAGTCGCGCAGCGCTTCCGGTTGCTCGCGCTCCACCACTTCCGGGATCACCGGCATGTTGTAGCGCTCTTTGTACGCCACGCCTGAGGCGGCGAGATCCACATTCACCCTGTCCATTTCCTCTTTGGACAGCTCGGCCAGATTGTAACCCACGCTATGCTCCTTACTTACTTTGCCGCATTGAATCTGCGCAGAAGGTAATCCACCCGGCGGCGCTTGGCAAGCCCATTACGCCGTTGCCGGGAGCGATATTTATCCGAGAGTAATGCAATCTATTTATTCTTTTAAATAAGAATGATTCGCTTTTTGATTAAAATAAAAGATGAAAATAATTATCATGTGAATTCTCAACGTGGGGTTGATATTTTAATTTATTGATATTTATGATTTTTATAATTAATATTTGCTTGGTGTGAATAATGTGTTTTTATTTTTACGGCAGCAAGGCATAATGCGCGGAAATTAAATTCATGACCTGCAAAATAAAAGGAATCATTATGCTGACGCAAGAAATGACTCAAAAGCTGAATGAGCAACTGAATCTGGAGTTCTACTCCGCCAACCTGTATCTGCAGATGAGCGCATGGTGCAGCGATAAAGGCTTTGAAGGCGCCGCCGCATTTCTTAAAGAGCATTCTCAGGAAGAGATGCAGCATATGCAACGTTTGTTCGACTATCTGAGCGACACCGGCTCTCTGCCGCTGCTGGGCACCATCGCCGCGCCGCCGGTGGCGTTTGAGTCGCTGGCGGACGTGTTCCAGCAGACCTACGAACACGAACAGCTGATCACTCGTCAGATCAACGAACTGGCGCACGCCGCCATGACTGCACACGATTACTCCACCTTCAACTTCCTGCAGTGGTACGTGGCGGAGCAGCATGAAGAAGAGAAACTGTTCAAATCCGTGCTGGACAAGCTGGCGCTGGTGGGCACCAGCGGCAAGGGCCTGTTCTTCATCGACAAAGATCTGAAGAAAATGGGTGCGATGGGCCAGGGCGGCAACGACCAGGCCTGATCTGCATCAGAACATCGAAAAACCGCGCGCGGGCGAGCCTGATGCGCGGTTTTTTTTACCCTGCGTTTATCGCGGTTATGCGGCGATACGTGCTGCCGGATCGCAAAATGCCAGTGATGCGCTCGACTTGCCGCGGCGTGGTCGTTATGATTTACCGCGATACGCTACAGGGATGGTAGAGTCAAAACAGCGGGTTAGCCGATACAACCCGTTTTTCTGTTTACCCGTGGCGCAATCATTGCGGTGGGTTGGGGCCGCTGATACATCGCCTTGGCTGTGGCCTTAACCCTTATGACCCTCTTTATTTTGTTAAGGGATACCACTGTGATCGGTAAAATTCGTTCCTCCTGTCGCCTGCTTTCCACCGTTTTCGTTCTGTTCGTTGGCCTGTCTTCGCAGCAAGCGCTGGCGCACGCCCACCTGAAAGTGGAAACGCCGAAGGCCGACGCCAGCGTCAGCCCGGCGCCGAAGGCGCTGACCCTCAGCTTCTCCGAAGGCATCGAACCAAACTTCAGCGGCGTGAAAATCACAGGCCCGGACAACGCCGTGGTGAAAACCGGCAAGCTGCAGCTCGATCCGAACAACAACACTCAGGTCAACGTGCCGATTGAAGGCGAGCTGAGCGCGGGCAAATACAACGTCAGCTGGCATGTGGTGTCGGTCGACGGGCATAAAACCAAAGGTCAGTACAGCTTCACCGTAAACTGACTGTGAGTCTGGCGACCCTGTTCGTTCTGTGTCGCTTGGTGCACTTTGCGGCGGTGATGCTGATGTTCGGCATCAGTCTGTTCACCGCCTTATTGTCACCGCAGCGCCTCTCCCCGATCCTCTCCCGCGATGTGCGTCCGCTGCTGCTTGCCGGCACCTGGGTAGCCGGGCTTTCCGCCGTGGCGCTGCTGGCCATCCAGGCCGGGCAGATGGGCGACGGTTGGGAAGACGCCTGGCGGCTGGAGGTCTGGTGGGCGGTACTCGGCACCACCTTCGGCGAAGTGTGGCGTTGGCATCTGGGTCTGTCGCTGCTGGCGATCCTGAGCCTGCTGCTGCCGGAACGGCCGCGTGCGCAGGCGTTGGCGCTGTGTTCGGCGCTGCTGCTGGTGAGCCTGGCGTTCATCGGCCATGCGGCGATGCACGAAGGCGCGCTGGGCGTGTTGCACCGCGCCAACCATGCGGTGCACCTGCTGGTCGCCGGTTACTGGTTCGGCAGCCTGGCGCCGCTGCTGGTTTGCCTGCGTTACCTGTCGCCGCCGCAGTGGCGCAGCGACGCCATCACCACGCTGATCCGTTTCTCGCGCTGGGGGCACCTGGCGGTGGCGGCGGTGATCGTCACCGGCATCGTCAACAGCCTGATCATTCTCGGCGGTTGGCCGCTCAACCTCGGCTCGCCTTATCAGCGCCTGCTGCTGATCAAAACCGCGCTGGTGGCGCTGATGGTGATGGTGGCGCTGGCCAATCGCTATGCCATCGTGCCGGCGATGAGCCGCGTACCGGCGCTGGCGCAGCGCGGTGTGGTGCTGGCCTGCTGGCTCGAAGTCGGGCTGGGGATGGCGGTGCTGCTGCTGGTCAGTTTATTTGCAACCTATGCGCCGGTATGACATTTCAGCTTGCCGCAACCGGCCAAGCTGCGGGAAAATCGGCGCGAATAGCAACCTTAAGGCCATCACATGAAATCGGTATTACTCGGCATTACGCTGCTGGCAACCGCGACCGGCGCGCTGGCGGCAGACAAACTGGTGAACATCACCAAACTGGAGTACGGCAAACAGTGGGCGTTCACCAAGGAAGAGGTGACGCTGCAGTGCCGCAGCGGCGGCGCGCTGTTCGTGCTGAATAACAGCACCCTGATGCAATACCCGCTCAACGACGCGGCGGAGCAACAGGTGAAGAAGGGCCATCAGCGTGCGCAGCCGCTGGAGGTGATCCTGCTGGACGACCCTGCCGAACCGGGGAAAAAAATGAGCATGGCGCCGTTCATCGAGCGCGCCGAGAAGCTGTGCGCTGACTAACCGCTTGTTTGCCAACGTCTTGTCCAAGGTGCGCGGATTGATGCGCATTTGCCGCATAGTTATTTCGTCACGAAACTATCACGCGGCCGCCGGGCGGCTGGCAAAACTGGCGCGGTAGGCTACTCTTAAAGTGCACGGCTGAACAAGCCCTGCATTAAATGCCAACTTTTAGCGCACGGCTCTCTCCCAAGAGCCATTTCCCTAGACCGAATATAGGAATCGTATTCGGTCTTTTTTTGTGTGATTGATTTATAAGGAAATTCCACTTAAGACGCCAATAAATTTCTGGTTTCTCTTTCCAGTCGTAACACCTCAGCCCGATCTCCGGCTCCACACACCCACCGCACCTATCGCTAATTTAGCCGCACCAAAAGTCATTACGTCATTTATGGCGCTGATAAGCTCCGTTCATTGTTCCCATTATCGGTTTAACGAGAGTGGCATTATGCAGAATATCAAGGCATTAGGCGTTGTAAAAGGAAACCTGCGTTGAACGATCGGCTGAATCAGTTGAAGAGGGCGCTACCCGGCTATCTCAATGCGTGGCGTGAGGGGGCCTTACCCTCTGACTGGGGGCAGGTGGCTAATCCTGAAGTGGTTGCCGCCCTGTTGGCGGAGTGGGAGGCGCTAAGCGAGTTGGCGTCTCAGTTCGAAACCGCCACTGAAGCCCCCTCCGAACCGGCCGCCTTTTGGCAGGCGCGCGCCGAGCTGATGGCGCAGCGCAATCGTGAGCTTATGGCCCAACTGGCGACGCCAGTCCGTTTGCCCGGCGCACGGGTGGCCTTTTTTGGCTATGTGAAAACGGCCGTGATGGACGCCAGGCAGGTTAAGGCGGCGATTCGCGATGCCGGTTTTATCGTTGCGGGCGGCGCCCCCAACGAGAACACGGCTTAACGCGGTTTCTTCTCAAATTTCTCGGCAAAAAAGAACCGCAGCAATTTATGGGTCCACAGCAGGATGGCGCCAACCACCACCAGCGAGACGACGAAATGCGACAGATTTTTAGGCGCGGCGTAGCCGTGGGTAAAGGAGACCCCCGCGCCGCTGAGCAGCAGGGTGGCGATCCAGAAGCCGAGCAGCAGGCATAAGGTACGAAACAGTTTAAACATGGTTATCACCAAAAATACGGAAAGCGCCGACCGAACGGAGAGGCTCAGCCGGAGCTTTGATTAATTAAAACCGCTTAGCGCGAACAGGTATTGCCGCCTTTACTGCTATTGTTATTGCAGCTGCTGCCGCTGTTTTTGTTGCCGCCTTTCCCCATGCCGACGTTGCCGCCGCCCTTGCTGCCCTCCTTGAAGCAGCCGCCGTTGAGCGCGCCCACCGCCAGGCCGCCAAGGCCGCCCAGAGAGCCGGTGATCACGCCGTTAACGCAATCCGGCGAGGTGTGCTTGCCGTAGAATCCCTGATTGGATGACCCGCCCCCGTTCTTGTTGCCGCCGTTGTTGTTGACGCGGCCATTGCTGCCGCGGTTGTCGGCAAAGTTACCGGCACCGGCGATCAGGTGAAAGTGTTTGGCATCGATCTCTTGCATAAAATTCCCTCTTTATCGATTCAGTTAAATTCAGTAAAGCTTGCGCAAGCCAGCTGTTTTTAACAGAAAAAATAGCGGGGGTAATTACCGGTTCGGATAAGAACAGGGGGTTTATTTTGCGATATTTTCCAGACTGATAGAGCACAGAGGAATGATATTTGGGGCGTGTGGAACCGTAGCGCTATCTGTTCTCTTGGGTCGGTTAATTTGTTAGCATGGCGCCCCTGGATGACTATTGGTGCAGTACATTGAAAATTAAAGCGTTGTTATTTGTTGCGTTGGCCGCGCTGGCCGGCTGCAGCCAGGAGGGAACCTCGATGAATCAGCCCGCAAACGAGAAAGGCGGCCAAACGGAAGTGTTGCTGGTCAACAGCGCGCTGGTGGACTGCGTGGGCGTCGGCCCGATGAAGTGCATGCAGGTGCGCCGCTCCGCGCAGCAGCCGTGGGAGTTGTTCTATACCGGCATCGAGGGCTTCACCTTCGAACCTGGCTATCAGTATCGATTGAAAGTGCGCGTCACCCCGGTTGAGAACGTACCGGCCGATGCCTCATCGCTGCGTTACACGCTGATTGAGCAGCTGGAAAAGAACAAGGCGTAATGATTATCAGGCCGGGCGAAGTGAGCCCGTCCTGCTGTTTTATAGCGTCAACCCCATCTCCGCCGCGACCTGCTCCAGCTGGTAGCGTGATGTGCGCGTGAGTGAAGGCTCCTTATCGACATAGTAGATGTAAGCGATAACGCCAATCGACAGCGCCCAGGCGCGGCCGCGCCGCCAGGTCTCATCGTCCACTTTCACCGCCTGGCGGAAATGTTCGCGGGCTTCCGCTCCCATCAGGTTCCAGGCAACTATCATATCGACCGCAGGATCGCCGATGGCGATACCGCCCCAGTCGATCACCGCCGCCAACTCACCGTTGTCGATCAGCACATTGCCGGGTTGAATGTCCGTATGCAGCCAGCATGCGCCGCTGGTGTTTTCACTCACCTGGCTCACGTTGTCCCATGCTTGCAGTAGGGCGGCAGCGTCGAGGTGAGGGGCGCACTGGGCAATAGATTCGCGAGTGAGGGCATCTCTGGCGCTGACCGGGCCGCCGCGATAAGCGCTGATCGCGTAGCCTGCGGTTGGGATGGCGTGGAGTGCGCGCACGAACTCACCCAATTGCGTCGCCAGCAGCGGGCTGCACTCGCCGCAGGTGGGCGTGCGGCCGGTGATCCAGCGGCCGATGCTCCAAGCGAAAGGATAGTGGACGTTCGGCTTACCCTGGGCCAAGGGCGCGGAAATCGTCACTGGCAGATGAGGTGCCAGCAACGCGGGGTAGCGGTTCTCGCGCGCCAGCGCTTCGGCCGCCGAGGCGGTACGCGGCAGACGAATCAACAGCTCGTCGCCTAGCCGCAGCATCACGTTGTCGGTACCGCCGGTGGTGACGAGTTCGATGGGCAACGCCGCCCAGGCCGGGAATTGTTCGGCGAGCATGGCTCGGACATGGGGGAGGGAAATCTCGGCCTCATCGGCATGTATTTTGGGAATGGCATTCACCCGGTACGGCTCCTTCACTGGCGCGGGGGGGCGGCCCCGACTGGTCTGTTCACTGCGCTTGTTTTCGCACTTTCTTAAGTATATCGAGAAAATCAGGTATATTGTCCTTCGGTTTTTAGCTACCAAGAAAAAATTACTATGATTATCAAACCTAAAATTCGTGGTTTTATCTGCACCACCGCTCACCCGGCAGGCTGTGAAGCCAACGTCCGTGAGCAAATCGCCTACGTTAAGTCACGCGGCGAACTGAAAAACGGGCCTAAAAAGGTGCTGGTCATTGGTGCATCCACCGGTTACGGTCTGGCCTCGCGCATCAATGCCGCTTTCGGCAGCGGTGCGGCCACCATCGGCGTATTTTTCGAGAAGCCTGGCAGCGAAGGCAAAACCGGTTCCGCCGGTTGGTACAACTCCGCCGGTTTCGACAAGGCAGCTAAAGAAGAAGGCCTGTACGCGAAAAGCATCAACGGCGACGCATTTTCCAACGAGTGCCGTCAGACCGTGATCGATCTGATCAAAAAAGACCTGGGTCAGGTTGACCTGGTGGTTTACTCGCTGGCTTCGCCGGTGCGTAAGATGCCGGAAACCGGCGAAGTGGTGCGTTCCGCACTGAAGCCGATCGGCGAGCCATACAAATCCGTCGCGCTGGACACCAACAAAGACGTGCTGGTTGAAGCCGTGGTCGAGCCGGCCAACGAGCAAGAAATCGCCGACACCGTGAAGGTGATGGGCGGCCAGGACTGGCAGCTGTGGATGGACGCGCTGGACGAAGCGGGCGTGCTGGCGGATAACGCGCAGTCGGTCGCTTACTCCTACATCGGTACCGATCTGACCTGGCCAATTTACTGGCACGGTACGCTGGGCAAGGCGAAAGAAGATCTGGATCGCGCAGCGCACGCCATCAACCAGAAGCTGCAGGCCAAAGGCGGCGCGGCTTACGTTGCGGTGCTCAAGTCGGTAGTGACTCAGGCTTCCTCCGCCATTCCGGTGATGCCGTTGTATATCTCTATCGTGTTCAAAATCATGAAGGAGCAGGGCATTCACGAAGGCTGCATCGAGCAGATCCAGCGTCTGTTCGCCACCAAGCTGTACAGCGGTGCGGCGCCGGATACCGACGAGAAACACCGTCTGCGCCTGGATGACTGGGAACTGCGTGACGAAGTGCAGGAAACCTGCCGTAAAATCTGGCAGCAGCTGAACGACAGTAACATCAACGAACTGACGGATTACCAGGGCTACAAGGCGGAATTCCTGCGCCTGTTCGGCTTCGGTCTGCAGGGCGTTGACTACGACGCCGATCTGAGCGGCGAAGCCAATTTCGATGTGATCGAGCTGGTCTAAGCGCGTCGAGCGGTCAAACAAGGTCGGGTTAGCCCGGCCTTTTTTATTGCCTGCGAATTATCGGGTGGCTAAGCGAAAATGTTTATTTCGGGTTAAGAGAGGAACCGGGTGGTTAACATCGGCAGTCGGATGGTGAAATAACGGCGGTTATTAAACTAAAGAAAGTCATTTTTTATTTACCCTTGCCGCCGGCTGCGGGTATTTTATTTCCTTTAAGGAGAAAACCATGACATGGCGTTATTGTGCCACGGTATCGTTGTTTTTGTTGGGCGGCTGCAGCGCGATCCAGCCAACGTCGACGTCCCCGGACTGGTCTCAGCCTCAGCCGGCCACGCGGGAACAGCGGCAACGCATCATGGCGGGTGAGTCTGCCTCGTCGGTATTGCATGAAGGTAATATCGGTATTGGCGGCACGTTAGATGGGGCGAAAATATTCGATCGTTAAACCGCTAAATATATTCAGCCAAATTAATGCGCGCATTCTGCCGATATTGTCGGAGGGTTTACCTTTCCTGCGTTATTCTGCCGTGGCTTGACCATTCATTGCGTTAGCAGACAATTCGTTTTCCTTATAGGGAACCGCCGGTTTATTTCGGCGTAATCAAAGGAGTTGCCCATGACGAAGAACATGGCCGCGATCTTTCTCTTGCTGTTGCCGCCGCTAAGCCAAAGCGCCGGCGCAGCGCGCTACGACAGGCCGTGCGAAGGAGTGTCGCCGGTGCTGTTTCAAAAGCGCCTGAAAGCGCTGGCGCAGGATCTGCGTCAGGAAATGAGCGAGGAAGCGCCGCCGACAGAGCGCGATGCGGAAGAGCTGGCGCGGTTGGCGGAGTGCGCTATCGAGCCCGGCAAAGCGCCCGTCACCGGCGGGCAGCGCGTCTCCCGTTCAGAGGAAAAGCCGACGGCATCGCCGAACGGTTGCTGAGCCGGCGTGTACGCAGAGTCTAGCGATGTAATGTAAAAGGAGTCATTGATGAAAAGGATCGTGTTGGCCGGCGTGGCCTTGTGTTGTTCCAGCTTCGCGCAGGCGCGGGTGGATCTGGAATACCATGCGGCGGCGCCGAAGGACAGTAAGGTCACCGAGGAGTACCAGAAAAAGCGCGACGCATTGCGCCACAAGGTGTGGAATGTCGATAACCTGACGCTGGCCAACGAGCAGGCGATTGCACGCGAACAGCAGCGCGAAGCCGCTGAGACCGCCGAGCGGCAGCAGCGGAACCTGGAACAGCAGCAGAAAAAGCAGCGCTGCCTGCGCAGACACTCGAAAGATCCTCATCCCGAGGCGAAGTGTTACATGCACAACTTCTAACCTTTAACGTCCGGGCGCTTTCTGCGCCCGACGTCGTTTAGGCCGGGCGGCAATGCTCTTTCAGCATGGCGATAGCGTCCGGTTTCAGCTGATACAGATAGACCGGCCGGCCGGTGGCGCCGTACAGAATACGGGTGCCGAGGATGCCGCTTTCCGCCAGATAGATGAGGTACTTGCGGCAGGACACCCGCGAAATGCCAATGGCGTTGGCCAGATTGTCGGTAGAGAATTCGCTGTCGTGCTGCTGTTCGATCCACTCGCACACCGTGCTCAGGGTGATGCTGGTCAGGCCCTTCGGCAGCTTTTTGCTCTCCTGGCCGCCGGGCTGGCGGCGCAACAGGCTGTCGACGTCGGCCTGCGAAAACTCGCGTTGCGCCAAGAGCTGTGACTGTTGCCGGTAGTGGCTCAGCGCCTCCTTGAAGCGGCTGAACTGGAACGGCTTGATCAGATAATCCACCACGCCGTAGTGCAGCGCTTTTTGCACCGTGTTCACGTCGCTGGCGGAGGAGATGATGATCACATCGGTCTTTTCGCCGAGTTCGCGCAGGCCGGGCAGCAGATCCAGCCCGTTCTCCTGCTGCATGTAAATATCCAGCAACACCAGATCGATGCTGACGCTGGCGTCGGCCAGCAGGGCACGCGCCTGGCTCAGGGTCGCGACCGTCGCCTGGCAGTGAAAACCGCCGACCTGGCTCAGGTAGTATTTATTCAGCTCCGCCACCATCGGGTCGTCGTCGACAATCAGTACGTTAATCATGGGCTCTGCTCTTGGCCTGATAGGGAAGGTGCACGAAAAATTGGGTCAGCTCGCCCGGTTCGGATTCGAAATCGATGCTGCCGCCCAGTTTCTCCAGATGGCTGCGGATCAGCGCCAGGCCGATGCCGCGTCCCGTTCCCTTGGTGGAAAATCCGTGTTCGAAGATGCGCGCGCCGATCGCCGGATTTATGCCGGGGCCGTCGTCGCTGACGATACAGTGTAATTGATCGTCGTGATGATGGAAGCTCAGGCCGATCTCGTGGCCCTCAACGCCGTCGATGGCGTCGATGGCGTTTTCGATCAGGTTGCCGAGCACGCTGATCAGCACGTGGGTGGTTTCCGCATCGTCGGTTTCCGGCAGCAGGCTGTTTTCCTCGATGGTCAGTTCGATGCCGGCCTCGTGGGCGCGGCTGATCTTGCCGATGAAGAAGCCCGCCACCTCCGGCGAATGGATCTTGCGCAGCAGCGCGCCGATCTCTTCCTGGTAGTTGCTGGCGGTGTTGATGATGTAGTTTTCCAACTGCTGATAGGCCTTCATATGCAGCATGCCGAGTATCACATGCAGCTTGTTCATAAATTCGTGCGACTGCACCCGCAGGGCGTCGGCGTAGTGCGCCATGCCGCTCAGCCGCTGCAGCAGGCGGCTGATCTCGGTCTTGTCGCGGAAGGTGGCGATGGCGCCGGTCACCTGGCCGTTGACGATCACCGGCACGGTATTGGTCAGCAGTTCGCTGCCGTTGAAGCTGATCTGCCGATCGCGCAGCGGTTCGCCGCTGGCCAGCACCTCCGCCAGATGCAGCTGCGCCGGCCAATGTTTGCTGGCGGCTTCCAGCAGCAGGTTTTCCACCGGCCCGCTCTGGCGCAGCAGGCGCTTGGCTTCGTCATTGACGATGGTGATGCGGGATTCATTATCGACCGCGATCACGCCTTCTTTAATCGATTGCAGCATGGCGTTGCGCTGTTCGAACAGGTTGGAGATTTCGTAAGGCTCGAAACCCAGCATGATGCGTTTGAGCGCAGAGACCAGGAAAAAGGTGCCCAGGCTGCCGACCAGGGCGGCGAAGGCGATGGTCCAATAGATGATCCATCGGCTTTCCGCCACCACCCGCTGCACGGTGTCCAGCGCGATGCCGAGCGCCACCACGCCGATTTGTTTTTTCTGATCGTCATACACCGGCACGAACACCCGCAGCGCCGGAGCCAGCGTGCCGCGGTTGATGGCGCTGTTGACGTTGCCTTGCAGCGCGGGCGCCAAATCGTCGCCGATAAAATGCTTGCCGATCAGCCAGGGTTTAGGGTGCGAATAGCGGATGCCCTGCATATCCACCACCACCACGAACAGCAGCTCGTTTTGATGGCGCACCTGCTCGGCGAAGCGCTGAATGGCGCCGCTGTGATCGCGCCGCTGCAGGCCGTCGATCACGGTGTTGGAGAGCGCCAGCGTGTTGGCGACGGCGATGGCTTTTTGCTGCAGCTGATCTTGCCCCTCGCGGCTCATCTGCACGAAAAACAGCGCGAACACCACCAGCAGCACCGAAGCGATGATGGCGGACACCATCAGCGTGATGGAGGTGCTCAGCTTGAGCGGCACCCGTTGTTTTGGCATGGCGGTTCTCCGAATGGCGATATCACGGCGTATTCTAGCGAGGAATGCGGCAAGCTGCAGTTACCGGCAGCAGGTTATAGCACGCTGCCGGGGTGCGGAGGGGTTATTTTAGTTACAAAAGCGGGTTACTGCTGGTGGTAGATCTCCAGCGCCTGTTGGCCGCTGGCGCCCTGATGGATGATCGCCATCAGGGCGCGCACCACCTGCGACGGGTTGCTGTGTTGATAGACGTTGCGGCCATAGACCATGCCGGAGGCGCCCTGGGCCATCAGCGCGGCGGATTTCTCCAGCACCGGGCCCAGCTCTCCCTTGCCGCCGCCGCGCACCAGCGTCGGGCAGCGCGCCGCTTCCACCACGCGGTGGAAATCTTCCACCCGATCGGTCGGATCGGCCTTGATGATGTCGGCGCCCAGCTCGCGCGCCAGCCGCACCAGCGGCACGATTTTCTCCACGTCACCCAGCGATCCGTAGGCGGCGCCCTGGCCGGCCGGGGCCATCACCAGCGGTTCGATCATCAGCGGCATGGCGTAGCGATCGCAGGCGTGGCGCAGGCGGCCGATGTTTTCTACGCACTGGCGGAAAATGCCGGGTTCATCCGGGATCATATAGAGGTTGACCACCACCGCGGCGGCGTCCATTTGCAGCGCGGCCAGGATCGGCGCTTCCGGGTTGTGCAGCACCGCCCACATTTCGCGGTGGCGTGCGGCGTTATAGGCGTTGCCGACGTCGGTGCGCATCACCAGCGCCGGTTTTTCGCGCTGTGGCGCGCGCTGCAGCAGATCCGCCTGCCCGTAGTTGACCTGAATCGCGTCGGGGCGCGCGGCGATCAGGTTGCCCATCACCCGTTCGATATCTTCCAGCCCGATTAAAAAATCCGGTTCGTTGGCGATGCCGTGATCGATCGCCACATCCAGGCACTTGCCGTTGTTGAACAGGCGGTTCATCCGCACCTTACTGCTGAGCTGCATGTCAGGTCCTCCTGAGATAGGGATATGTCCATTATTGCCGAGTAAGGATGGTCGGGAAACGCGGAAACCGCAAACTGCGCGCCCGCTCGCAGTTTTTGCCTGCGCACGAAAGGGGAACGCTCGCGGGCGGCTTTCATTTCATTTGTTAGATCCGTGTCATGTTTTTGTTAATAAGCCATTCCAAAACGCATGTTTCGCTTGTTTGGGTTAAAAAGTTTCAATAGTCTAAATTATGAAATAAACATTTAAAAAAGCGGCGAGGACGCGACTTGCTCCACCAGGGGTTTATTTCAATTGATTGTTTTTAATCTGTTTTGAGATATCGATCACCATTTTGTTCACGGCCTTAATACGGCGATAACGCGGTAATTTCGCCGTATCAAAGGGATAACACCGACCGTATTGTTGTTTGAATGTAAAAAATATTTTTCATTAGCTGTCAACCAACAGACCTCTTCATTCTAACGATTAAAGGGTAACGAACATGAAGCTGAAGAAATTGATCGCCGCCTCGGTACTGATGTGCATGCTGCCGGCCAGCGTGTTGGCGAAAGACATCAAGATCGGCGTTTCCATGGCTTACTTCGATGACAACTTCCTCACCATTCTGCGCCAGTCGATGCAAAGCAAAATGAAGGCCGACGGCAACGTCAGCGGCCAGTTCGAAGACGCCAAGGGCGACATCGCGCAGCAAATTCAACAAATCGAAAACTTCGTCAGCCAGGGCGTCGACGCCATCATCCTCAACCCGGTGGATACCCAGGGCGTCAAGCCGATGATCAAACTGGCCGAGAACGCCAAGATCCCGCTGGTGTTCGTCAACCGCAAGCCGGAAGTGACGCTCCCGGCCGGCATGGCCTACGTCGGCTCCGATTCCAAGCTGGCCGGCAAACTGCAGATGGAAGCGTTGGCCAAGCTGATGAACGGCAAGGGCAACGTGATGATCCTGATGGGGGAACTGTCGAATGAATCGACCCGCGACCGCACCCGCGGCGTGGAAGAGGTGGCGGCCAACTATCCCGGTATCAAGATTGTCGATAAGCAAACCGCCAAGTGGACGCGTAAAGATGCGGTGGATATCACCACTGACTGGGTGCTGACCGGCCAGCAGATCGACGCTATCGCTTCCAACAACGACGAAATGGCCATCGGCGCTATCCTGGCGCTCAAGCAGGCTAAAAAGTCCGGCGTGCGGGTGGCCGGCGTGGATGGCACGCCCGATGCGCTGGAATTCATCAGAAAAGGCGATCTGGCGCTGAGCGTGTTCCAGGACGCCAAAGGCCAGGGCGAGGGTGCGGTGCAGACCGCCGTTCAACTGGTGAAAGGCGAGAAAGTGGAGAGCAACGTGCTGATCCCTTACCAGCTGATCACCCAGGCCAATTACCAGCAATTCGCCGATAAAAACAAGAAATAAGCCTTGAAGCCCGCCGCGGGCGCCGGTGTGGGGCGAGCGCGGCGGAAAACGTGGGTCAGTGCGGAGGTAAGCGGTATGTACCCTTATGTTCTTGAGGCCGAAGGCATCAGCAAGCAGTTCCCCGGCGTCAAAGCGCTGGATAAGGTCTCGATTAAAATCAAACCCGGCAGCGTGCACGCGCTGATGGGGGAAAACGGCGCAGGCAAATCGACGCTGATGAAATGCCTGATCGGCATCTACCACCCGGATGAAGGCTCGATAAAAATCAAAGGCCGGCCGGTCACCTTCAGCGACACGCTGCAGGCGCTGCATTCGGGCATTTCCATGATCCACCAGGAGCTGAACCTGGTGCCTTATATGACGGTAGCGGAAAACATCTGGCTGGGGCGCGAGCCGGCGCGGTTGGGGTTCGTCAACCACGAGCAGCTGAACGAGAACACCCGCGAGCTGCTGGCGCGGCTGAACATCAAACTGCAGCCGGACACGCTGGTGGGCGAACTGAGCATCGCCAACCAGCAGATGGTGGAGATCGCCAAGGCGGTGTCCTACAACGCCGACGTATTGATCATGGACGAACCGACCTCGGCGCTGACCGAAGGTGAAGTGGTGCACCTGTTCGCCATCATCCGCGAACTGCGCGAGCAGGGCAAAGGCATCATCTATATCAGCCACAAGATGGACGAGATCTTCGCCATCACCGACGAAGTGAGCATTTTCCGCGACGGCACTTTCATCGCCTGCGACAAGACCGAAAATCTGACCAAACAGTCGCTGATCACCATGATGGTGGGGCGTGAACTGACGCAGATGTTCCCCAAATTCAACAACAATATCGGCGAGGAAGTGCTGCGGGTGGCGGGGCTGCGCCGCAGCGGCTGGTTCCACGACGTGTCGTTCAGCGTCAAACGCGGCGAGATCCTCGGCGTCGCCGGGCTGGTGGGCGCCGGGCGCAGCGAAGTGATGGAAAGCCTGTTCGGCATGCACCCGGCGGACGGCGGCGAGATCTTTATCGAGGGCCAGGCGGTGAAGGTCGATTCCCCGGCGAAGGCGATCGAGAGCGGGTTGGCCTTCCTCACCGAAGACCGCAAAAAATCCGGCCTGTTTTTGGTGCTGTCGGTGGTCGAGAACATGAGCATCGTCAACCTGTCGGAATACATCGGCAAGAACGGTTTCGTCAGCCACGTGCAGATGGCTAAAGACTGCATGGATCAGATCAAAAAGCTCAACATCAAAACGCCGACCATGGATCAGATCATCAATAACCTCAGCGGCGGCAACCAACAGAAGGTGCTGATTGCGCGCTGGCTGCTGGCGCAGCCGAAAATCCTGATCCTCGACGAACCGACGCGCGGCATCGACGTGGGAGCCAAAGCGGAAATCTACCGCCTGATCAGCGAGCTGGCCAACCGCGGCGTCGCCATCATTCTGGTCTCCTCCGAGCTGCCGGAGATCCTCGGCATGAGCGATCGGGTGATGGTGATGCACGGCGGCCGCATCACCGGCATTTTGGACAAAGACGACGCGGACCAGGAAAAGATCCTGGCGCTGGCCTCAGAATAACGAAGGGTGAACATCATGAGTAACGTAAAGATTGAGAAGCCGCTCTCCGCCGATTCAACGAGCAAGGGAACGCTGTTCTCCGGGCTGAGCGGCAAAATGCCGAAGGATACCGGCATCTTCATCGTGATGCTCGGCATCGCGCTGGTCTTCGAAATCCTCGGCTGGTACATGCGCGATCAGTCGTTTCTGCTGAACCCGAACCGCCTGCTGCTGATCGTGCTGCAGGTGGCGATCATCGGCATCATCGCGGTGGGCGTCACCCAGGTGATCATCACCACCGGCATCGATCTCTCCTCCGGTTCGCTGATTGCGCTGACTGCGGTGGTGGCGGCCAGCCTGGCGCAGACCTCGGACAGCATTTCGCCGATGTACCCGGGGCTGCTCGATCTGCCGGCGGCGATCCCGATCGGCGCGGGGATTGGGGTGGGCATTGTCTGCGGCTTTATCAACGGCTTCCTGATCACCCGCACCGGCATTCCGCCGTTCATCGCCACGCTGGGGATGATGGTATCGGCGCGCGGTCTGGCGCAGTACTACACCAAGGGTAACCCGGTCAGCTTCCTGTCGGACGGCTTCACGTCAATCGGTCAGGGCGCGATGCCGGTGATCATCTTCCTGGTGATTGCGGTGATCTTCCATATCGCGCTCAAACACACCCGCTACGGCAAATACATCTACGCCATCGGCGGCAACATGACCTCGGCGCGGGTGTCCGGCATCAACGTCAACAAATATCTGGTGACGGTTTACACCATCGCCGGCGGGTTGGCGGGACTGGCGGGCGTGGTGCTGGCGGCGCGCGTCAGCAGCGGCCAGTCGAGCATGGGGATGTCGTACGAGCTGGACGCCATCGCCGCGGCGGTGATCGGCGGCAGCAGCCTGATGGGCGGCGTCGGGCGCATCACCGGCACGCTGATCGGCGCGGTGATCCTCGGCCTTATCAAAAGCGGCTTCACCTTTATCGGCGTCGATTCTTACATTCAGGACATCATCAAAGGCGTGATTATCGTCGCCGCCGTGTCGATCGACATGCGTCGCAACCGCAAGAAACACTGATTGCCGTGAATTGCCGCCGGCGCCAGGGTTGGCCGGCGGTGTTTTTTTACCGGGGGGCACATCATGAATTACCTGAAAGGGCTGTGGCTGGCGGTGGCGCTGTGTGCGTCCACCCCGGCATGGGCGCAAACCATCGGCGTATCGATGGCCTATTTCGACCAGAACTTCCTCACCATTATCCGCCAGGCGATCGACAAGGAGGCCAAGGCGCGCGGTATTACCGTGCAGTTCGAGGACGCGCGCGGCGACGTCGGCCGCCAGACCGACCAGGTGCAGAGTTTTATCAGCGCCGGGGTGGACGCGATTATCGTCGATCCGGTCAACTCGGCCAGCACGCCGGTAATGACCAAAATGGTGCAGGCCGCCGGCGTGCCGCTGGTGTACGTGAACCGCACGCCGGGCGACGCCAAACTGCCTCAGGGCGTGGTGTTCGTCGGCTCCGATGAGCGGGAGTCCGGCACGTTGCAAATGGAAGAGTTGGCGCGGCTGGCCAACTATCAGGGCAACGTGGCGGTGATGATCGGCAACCTGACCGACGCCGGCGCGCTGCAGCGCACCAAAGACGTGGAGCAGGTGGTGGCCAAATACCCGAACATGAAGGTGGTGCAGAAGCAGAGCGCCAACTATTCACGCAGTGAAGGCATGGATCTGATGATGAACTGGCTGACCAACGGCGAAGCGATCGACATCGTCGCCGCCAACAACGACGAGATGGCGATCGGCGCGATCATGGCGCTGCAGCAGGCGGGCAAGGCGGACAAGAAAGTGCTGATCGGCGGCATCGACGCCACGCCGGACGGCCTCAAGGCGCTGGCCTCCGGCAAGATGCAGGTCACGGTGTTCCAGGACGCGATCGGCCAGGGCAAGGCCTCGGTCGAGGTGGCGCAGCGCATGATCAACGGCGAAAAGCTTGAGCCGTATTACTGGATCCCATTCGAGCTGGTGACGCCGGCCAATCAGGAGAAATACGCGGCCAAACCGTGAGTTCGCCGTCGGATCCGCGTTGCCGGGGCGCTGCTTGCAGCGCCTTTTTTATTGCGCCAATTGCATGTCCGCTTGCGGCCAGCGCGGCGTCGAACCTTGCCTCACACTGAGGATCTTTAAACAGCGTGAGGATGAGCGATGAACGCATTAAACGGCAAGGTGGCGGTGATCGGCGGCGCCAGTTCAGGGATCGGCAAAGCGGCAGCGCTGCTGTTCGCCCGGCAGGGGGCGGCGCTGGTGTTGGGCGCCCGGCGCGCGCCGCTGTTGGCCGAGCTGGTGGAGGACATTCGGCGCGAGGGCGGCCGGGCATTGGCGGTGGCGGGTGACGTGCGCGATGAAGCCTTCGCCGAACGGCTGACGGCGACGGCGGTCGACGAATTCGGCGGCCTGGATATCGCCTTCAACAACGCCGGCACGTTGGGGCCGCTGGGGCCGTCGCTGGCGCTCAGCGCGTCAGAATGGCGCGAGGTGCTGGAAACTAACCTGTCCAGCGCCTATTACGGCGCCAGGCATCAAATTCCCGCCATGCTGGCGCGCGGCGCGGGCTCGGTGATCTTCACCTCCACGTTCGTCGGCCACACGGCGGCGTTTCCCGGCACGGCGGCCTATGCGGCCGGCAAATCGGGGCTGATCGGCCTGACGCAGGCGCTGGCGGTGGAGTTTGGCGGGCGCGGCATTCGGGTGAACGCGCTGCTGCCGGGAGGCACCGATACGGCGATGGGGCGGCAGATGAGCAATACCCCGGAAGCCTTGGCGCAGGTGGCCGACCTGCACGCGCTGAAGCGGCTGGCGATGCCGGAGGAGATCGCGCAGGCGGCGCTGTATTTGGCGTCTGACGCTTCCTCATTTGTCACCGGCACCGCGATGCTGGTGGACGGCGGCGTGTCCATTCAGCGCGGCTGAGGTTGGCATGGCCCGTGGCCTGGCGCCACGGGCATACGGGAGAGCGTTACCAGCCTTTGACGGCGTCGCCCTTGTAGATTTCGGCGGCGCTGGCCGCCACTTCGTCGGTCTGATAGGCCTTGACCAGATCCTTCACTTTCTCGCTGTCTTTGTTGTCGATGCGGCTGGCGAAAATGTTGACGTAAGGCGAGTTTTTGTCTTCGACAAACAGCCCGTCCTTGGCCGGCGACAGGCCAATCTGGCTGGAATAGTTGGTGTTGATGATCGCCAGCGTCACCTGTTGGTCGTCCAGCGCGCGCGGCAGCTGCGGCGCTTCAATCTCGACGATCTTCAGCTTTTTCGGGTTGCTGACGATATCCAGCGCGGTCGGCAGCAGGCCGACGCCGTCTTTCAGGGTAATCAGCCCCTGTTTTTGCAACAGCAACAGCGAGCGGCCCAGGTTGGTGGGATCGTTCGGCACCGCCACCTGCGCGCCGTCCGGCAGCTGGCTGAGTGCGGTTATCTTCTTCGAATAGCCGGCGATCGGGTAGACGAAGGTGTTGCCCACCGCCGCCAGCTTGTAGCCGCGCTCCTGCATCTGCTTGTCCAGATACGGTTTGTGCTGGAAGGCGTTGACGTCCAGATCGCCGTTGTTCAGCGCTTCGTTCGGCAGCACGTAGTCGTTGAAGGTCACCACCTCCACGTCCAGATCGTATTTCTGCTTGGCGACCTTTTGCACCACCGCCCACAGCGACTGATCGATACCGGCGCTGATGCCGACCTTGATGTGGTGATCGTCCTGTGCGGTCGGGCCGCAGGCGGTCAGCAGCAGCGTGCCGGCGGCGGCCAGCGCCAGGGTGAGGTTTTTCAGCGTAAATGTCATTTTCCCAGGGTCCTTGTCAACATTGCCTGCTAATTTTGGCGGGCAGAATAGTGGCAGTGACTGTAGGTAATCGCTGGGCTAAAACAAAATACTGATTCACTATGACTCATAGCGATTAGCTATGAGCGGCCGCGGCCCGGTGCGGAGCGGATTGTTTTGACGGCGAATCGGCGGGCTTATTATGATAGCCGTTGGCCCGCGAGGGCAGACTGGGTACTGAAACGAAGGAAAAGACAATGCGATTGAACACTTGGAGCAAGGCGCTGCTGCCGCTGGTGGTGTTGGCCTGCGTCTCGGCGACTCAGGTTCGGGCGGCGGAAAGCGATACCGGGCCGATCCCCAAACAGCTGCTGGGCAACTGGCGCGTCAGCAAGATCGTGCCGACCCAGACCACCGGCTGCTGGGATCAACAGCAGGCGCAGAGCCTGATCGGCGGCAAAATCAGCTACAAAGCGGATGCGTTCAGCTGGAACGGCACGGCGCTGAAAAGCGAAGGGGCCACCGTCAGCACCGTAGAAGCGCAGGAGTTTGTCGAGGACAATGCCGGCAGCAGCTCCTACATCGATTTCCCGATGCTGGGCATCAGCACGCCGTCGGTCGAGCGCGTGGCCATTCAGCACGCGGATACCGCCATCAAAGGCATCACCGATCAGGGCACCGATGGGGTGCCCGGCGATAACGTGCTGGTGAAAGATGCCAACACGCTGATCCTGTCGCTGTGCAACGTCTGGTTTGAGGCGCAGCGCGAGAAATAATTTTTTGCCTTCAGCCCCGGCGACGGGGCTTTCCCACTGCATCACCTCCCGCCACGAGCGCCATTTCTGAACTAAAATTAATCATAACGATATGACCCCGGCGTGATATCGGAGCCTCGGCTCAACCGAGTCCATGACAGGAGGCGCTATGTGTTACCACCATATTGTCATCGCCACCGATCTGAGCGATGACGGCAAACGGCTGGTCGAAAAGGGGGCGTTGCTGGCGGAGGCGCTGCAGGCCAAACTCTCGCTGATCTATGTGGACGTCCACTACGACACCTACCACGCGGCGATCGGCTTTTCGGAGCGCAGTTATGACGGCGTGCCGTTCGAAGAGAAGATCCGCAAAGAGCTGGAACCCACCACGCAAAACGTCAATTATCCGATCGCGGAAGTGATTATCGGGCGCGGCGGCTTCGTTGACGAACTGCGCACGGCGGTCGTGGACAAGAACATCGATCTTCTGGTGTTCGGCCATCACCACGATCTGTGGAGCAACCTGTTTTCTTCTACCCGCAACGCCATCAACCAGCTGAATATCGACGTGCTGGTGATCCCGATCCGTTCGTAAGCGCGATTTGCCGGCGATCATTCTTCATCCATTCACTCCGCGCCGCGGCGCGGAGTTTTCTCGAGGCAAAAATTTGCCTTGTTTGCTTGCATAATACATAAGTGAGTACTAATGTGTTTGTATGAACGAAAATGACATCTTCAAGGCGTTGGCCGATCCGACCCGCCGCAGCATCTTCGACAAACTCGCTGTCGCCAGCATGAACGCCAGTGCGTTGCGCGAAGGGCTGCCCATCAGCCAGTCGGCGATGTCGCAACACCTGGCGGTGCTGCGTAACGCCGGACTGGTACGCGAGACGAGGCAGGGGCGCTGCGTCAATTACCAGGTCGACCCGGAAGGGCTGGCGCAGATCGCCCAGTGGCTGGCGAAGTACCGCGCCTACTGGCCGGCGCGCATCGACGCGCTGCAAACTTTGCTGAAGGACATGGATCAATGAACAAACAGGCTGAGCGGCCGCCGCGCGACCGGCTGGTGTTGGAATATTCGCTCGAGGCGCCGCCGGAAAAAGTGTGGCGGGCGCTCAGCGTTCCCGAATTGCGTGAGCAGTGGCTGCCGACGGGGGATCTGGCGCAGGCCGAGCCGCTGGCCGCCACGCCGGGCGAGGCGGTGAGCTATCGCCTGCGCGATGACCAACCGCCGTTTCTCGAAAGCGTCGTCACCCTGCAGATCGTGCCGGACGCCGGCGGCGGCAGCCTGCTGCGGATTATCCACCAGCTCGATGCCGCCAACGATGGCCCGCCGACGGTGATGCGCGCCGCCTGACGCGTTAAACACATTTCCCTTTGTTGCCAACCCAGGAGTTCACCGATGCGTGAGAAGATGATGCTCGTCCCGATGGTGGTGGAACAGACCAGCCGGGGAGAACGTTCCTTTGATATTTATTCGCGTCTGCTGCGCGATCGGATCGTGTTCCTTAACGGCGAAGTCAACGACGACGTGGCCGAAATGCTGTGCGCCCAGCTGCTGTTTCTGGAGGCGGAAAACCCGGAAAAACCCATCCATCTTTATATCAACTCGCCGGGCGGAGTGATCACCAGCGGGTTGGCGATTTACGACACCATGCAGTATATCCGCGCCCCGGTGCATACGCTGTGCATGGGCACCGCGCGCTCGATGGGCTCGTTCCTGCTGATGGCCGGCGAATCGGGGCACCGCATGGCGCTGCCTAATGCCAGCCTGCACGTGCACCAGCCGCTGGGCGGCTTTCAGGGGCAGGCCTCCGACATCTTGATCCACGCCGAAGAGATGAAGCGCACCAAAGACACGGTGATTCGGTTGTATGCCCAACATTGCGGCCTAAGTTATGAAGAGGTGGAGCGGGTGTTGGATCGCGATCGCTTTATGACCGCCGACGAAGCGGCGGCCTGGGGGCTGATCGATCGGGTGCTGCGGGCGCGCTAAAGGGCTCAGGAGTGCGTGGCGGATTGTAGCGTTTGCCAAACCCGTTCAAGTCCGAATTCGACCATCGCGAAATAGAGACTAAAATAGCGCTCCGCCATGATGAAGAACGAACTGTTGAGTTCGATTACCACATTATTGGTGGTGGTCAGCAGGCCGGATTTTTCCGCCGCCTGCAGAATGCGGTTCACGTGCGCGCGTGAGACGGAGCAGGACTTGGCGATTTTCGCCGAGGAGAGCAGCAGAAAGGGGGAGTCCTGTCGGATGCTTTCGATAAACAACATCAACAGCACCATGTGGCCAGCATCTTTGCTGATGAACAGCGCGGATTGCGGCACCAGGTCGATCAGGTAGACCTCCTTGAGCATCAGTTGCCCGTAGGCGGCGAAAAAGGTGGACAGAAAGTCGGGCGCCGCCAGCAGCGCCGCGATGGGCATCTGTGGCGCCAGCGCCTGATAAGGGCGCGCCATTGAGGCGATCAGCGCCTGGGTTTCCGCCAGCGCGTGCGGCGTAGGCTTATAGCGTAACTGGCGTTTGTCATGTTCGCAGGGTTTGACCTCCAGCCGGCGCCCGACCCGTAAAAAGAACAGAAAGGAATCCAGGGAATTCTCGCTGATCATATTCTTCCCTTTGAAAAAGGCTTTGATGTCTTTCAGCGCGGCGGCGTGCTGGTGGTAATAAATGGACAGGATGGTGGAGCAGATGATGAACCGGCTGTTCCTGAAAATGATTTTGTAAAACAGCGGATGCTTCTTGTAGGTCTCCCTCAATAATTCCCCGTGTTTGACGATGGCGGCGTGGAACGCCGGTGACTGCCTGATGATGTTGGCCTGTTTCTCCAGGTGAAACTGTAGCTGGAATCTGCTTAGACTCATTTTCCCTATTTCCTGTACTTAAAAAATGTGCTGCTTTTTATCGTTATGGGTTTGCTGTGTATGGCTTGACGATCTGTTGGCCCTGGTCGTTGATGAGAGTGGCCTGAACGGTGACCTGAGAAGGGAGTGTCGGCGCTGCAACGCCGTCCAGGTGATAATCTCGCGTGCTGAACGGCGCGGTCATCATGTCGCTTTCTTGCCGCACCGGGTAATCGCGCCTGTCGGCGTGCACGGCGATGCGCGCGAACGAGAGATAAAACGCCGATCGGTTTTGACAGCGCAGCAGATAACCGTCCGGCGATTTTTGCAGCGTGAATGAGACGGCCTCGGTCGCGTTCTCGGCTTTCCCCTGCAGCGTTCTGGGCCGGTAGAAGATCTTCATCTGGGTGTTCATCGCCAGCGTCACGCGCGACGCCAGCGGCGGCGTGGCCGGCCGGCTGGGCGGGATCTCATACAGGTTAAGCCAGAACACCGACTCCCGGTCGGCGGGCAGGTTCGCGCCGGCAAACAGGATCCTAAGCCCCTTCAGCGCCGAAGGCGGCAGGGCGAACACGCTGGGCAGGGTGACAAACGGCGCGCGGGACAGTTCGGGGGCGGCGTTGACGTCGCCGTTATCGACCCAGGTTTGCGCCACGATCGGATAGCCGTTGGTGTTGAGCAGCATCAGGGTTTTTTCCGTCTCGCCTTCGCGGAAAATCACCCGCGTGGCGGAGGCGATGATGCCCGCCTGCGCGCCGATGGAAGCCAGCGCCAGCAGCAGGGCGCATCCCATCGTCAGATATTTCTTTCTCATCATTGAACCTTAACCCAAACGTAGGCCCTGGCGTCCACCTTGCCGGCGGTGACGGTTTGCCCGGGCAACCGGGCGAGCGTGGCGGTGAGCTGGGTGGTGTAGTGGGTAAACCCCGCTGCGGTGCTGCCGCCGCCGCTGGCGCCGTTGAGCACCGGATACCAGCCGGCGTCGTTGCCCTGCGGACATTGCCCGGCGCTGCAGCGCGCCCAGCCGACGAAATTCATCGGCGCGCCGTTGCCGGCGTTAGCGAGCGCGATACCCACGCCGGTAGCGACGCTGCTGTCGGTGCCGTAGCCGCTGGAGAGCAGGTAACTCACGCCGCCGTTGGCGCTGACCAACCCGAGCCGCTGCGCCGCGACATAGCTTTCATACGGCACCTGCAGGCCGAGGGCGGTATTGTTGCTGCTGACGCCGGACACGGCGGCGTTGTCACATTCGATATTGAGGGTGAACTGCGCCTGTGAGGTTTGCCCGGCGGTCAACTGGCTGACGGAAATGGTCGGCAGGATCACCAGCGGCGTGACGTTGCGCGCCACGCAGGTGGCGGTATAGGTCAATGAGGAGATCGGTGCGGTGCCCATGCCCATCGCGTTCCAGCGCCCGGTGCCCCAGGTGGCGTAGTTGGTGGCGGAATCGCTGCCGATAGGATCCGAAGCGATGCCGGGCCCCTGAAAGGTGACATAGCCGTTCGGCTGCGTGCAGGTATAGTTCGAATTGCCGGTGGTCGACGCCATGCCCACCAGTGGGTTGCCGGCGCTGTAGCCGCAGTAGTTGCTGGCGCCCGCGCCCGGCAGCGAGCTGATGCGGATCAGATCGGCTCGGATGGCGCTGAAGTCTTTCACCCGGATCTGGATTTTGTTGCCGACGGTGGCGTAGCGGGTAATCGGCGCCGACTGCCAGTAACGGGTAAAAACCTTGCCGGAATCCAGGTGGGTCAAACGGATGCCGACGTAAGGGAAGTAGGTGGCGTAATAGTTGGGGTTGCCGTCCCTGGCGCCCAGATCGAAATAGCCGCCGACGCGATCGTCGCCGTTGGTGGCGAAGACTTCATAAATTTGCCCAACATCGCTGGCATCGCATTCATACAGCACCTTGTTGGGATCGGGATAACGGGTGCCGGAGGTCAGATCGAACACGCTGGTGCCGAGCGGCGTGCCGACGGGCTGCAGGTAAGTGCTGGTCAGGTTGACCCGGCCCAGCGCCGTGCCCACCCCGCAAGGATCGCAGCCGGAGTCGATCCAGGGGGCGACCCGCGTGCATTGCGCCAGCGCCGCGGGGGCGCCGAACAGCGACAGGGCGAACAGCGCCGGGGCTGCGACCAGATAAGAAATGCGTTTCATCGTCTCTCCTGAGATAAGTTAAACGGGCTAACGGCACGGGGCGCTGAGCCGCTGAATCGGGTTGTCTTCCGCGGCTGGCAGGCGATAATGCAGCGTGCACTGCTGGCCGGGCGCGTCGCCCCAGTTCAGCGTCAGCGTGCCGGCATTCCGGTCGCTGCGCAGATATACCTGATTGGCCTGGCCAACCATGCCCACGCTGTTGCCTGCCGCGTCAAGGACGTTGGCGCCCATCGGGATCGGTGCGTTATCGGGCCGCTGTGCGGTGATCAGCAGCGCTTGGCCGCGCACGGTGTTGAAGCGCAGGCGCACCGTGGCACCGGCATAAGGAGCCACGCGCCGCTGGCCGTCTTCCAGTTCCGCTTTGTCGTTCATGCCCTCGGGGTTCAGCGCGACGGTGTTGTAGTGATAGGGCACCAGCGACGGCGCCAGGGCGTAGCCGAAGCGATCGACGCGCGCGCCCTGGCCGTCCATCACCCGTGCGCCGCTGGCGCCGGGCGCTTCGATCAGGGCGAAGGTGTCGCCGACATACGGCCCTAATGTCACGCCGCCGCGGTGCGCCACCACCGCGCCCTGCAGCGACAGGGAGCCTTGTCGGTACTGGCGCGCGGTGGAGAACGAGCCGGTGACGTTGGCGTAAGGCAGGCGGGTTTGCAGGTTGCCGCCCCAGACGCTTTGTTGGCGATCGTCGTCGGTGGTGAAGTTCAGGCCGTAACTGACCGGCTGTTCGTCGCCGACGCTGCCCGACAGCGCAGCCTGATAGTTGCCGCCCTGACCCTGGCTGTGGTTGGCCAGCAGCGAGACGCTGGGGGCGGATGATGAGCGCCCGAGCGGGAAGCTCAGCGACAGGGCGGTGACGGTCTGCGCGTTCTGCGCCAGCGGCGCGCTGTAGACGTTATCCAGCGGCCCGTAGCCGCGGTAGTCGCCGTTGCTGTAGCCCAGGCTGCGGGTGCGGGTGACGGAGAGGTTAAGCGCCACGCCGTTGCCGAAGGTTTTCCCCCAGCCCAGTTGGAGCTGATTGTCGCGGCCGCGCTGATCGCGGTAGTCCTGAGTCGAGCCGGACATCGTCAGGCTGCCGAACGCGCCCATGCCCTGATTGACGGCCACCTCGAAACGCGAACGCTGGCGGTAGGAGTCGGACTGCCAGTTTTGGCCGGTAACGGTGGCGCGCCGCACGCCGAGCACGTCGCTGAGATCGCGAAAGCCTTCGGTAGAGTAGCGGTAGCCGGCGATGGATAGCGTGGTGTCCGTCGGGCTGAAGGTTCGGCTGTAAGAGAGGTGCAGCATCCAGCCGGAGGCGCCGCCGTCCGGCAGGCTGGCGTGGGAATAGGTGGTATCCATGCCGAAGGCGCCCAGCCAGCTGCTGTACACGCCGCCCAGCATCATCGCCTGATAGCCGTCCGCCAGCTGATTGCCGAGGTTGAAGGTCAGGGCGTTGGTCAGGCCGTGCTGCCAGGTCACTTCGCTGAACAGATCGTTGTCGCCGACGTAGCGGGAACGGCCGACGATGGCGGAGTAGCGCGACTGGCCGGGGCGAATGGATTCCGGCACCGCGGCGAACGGCACGGTGAAGGTGCTGACGCTGCCGTCGGCTTCGGTCACCACCACGGTCAGATCGCCGGCGTAGTTGGTGGCGTACAGATCGTTGATGGCGAACGGCCCCGGCGCCACGGTAGTTTCGTACAGCGTGCTTTTACCCTGCAGCACCGTCACGCGCGCGTTGCTTTTCGCCACGCCGCGCACCACCGGCGCATAGCCGCGCTGTGAATCCGGCAGCATGCGATCGTCCGAGCTGAGCTGAATGCCGCGAAAGCCCAGGCCGGAGAAGAAGTGCCCGTCGGTAAAGCCTTCGCCCAACAGCATTTCGCTGCGCCAGGGCAGGATTGCGTGCTGCACGTAGCGGCGGCTGGTGTCCAGGTGACCGCCGAACTCCCGATCGTAGCGGTAGCTGGACTGCTGGCGGTAGCGCCAGAGCCCGAGGTTGAACCCGCCGTTCAGGTTGGCGTAGGTCGAATCGAGATCGCGGGTTTGCCCCTGCCGGTAGCTGACGTGGTACTGGTTGAGGTTGTAATTGACGAAGGCCATTGATTCGCCGCTGTCCAGGCTGGCGGGATTGACGCTGCCGCGCGGCCGGCCGTTCAACAGCGCCTGCGGAATGCTGAGATCCAGCCGCAGCCGCGAGATATCGGCGTTCACCATGATGTCCTTCAGATCCCGGCCGGGCAGCAGGCATGCCGTTTCGGCCGCCGGCGGATTTTTCAGCCCGAAGCGCGTCAGCTGCGGCCGATCGAAACAGGGCAGCACCTGTTTGCCTGCGCGCACGAAGCGAATTTGATCGCGCTCGAGAAACTGGCCGTTGAGGTACAGATCGATCTGATAGCTGCCGGGGGCGACGGCGTCCTGCTGGTTGAACTGGCTCAGGGCGCTGTTGCTCAGCACGCTGCCGCGCAGCAGCGCGGGATCGAAGGTGTAGCCATCGGCGGCGGCGCAGCCCAGCGGCAGCGCCAGCAGCGCGCAACACCAGCGTGCGGGAAGCGGCGTCGCCTTGCGAGCATCGAACATGAAAACCTCCCTGTCTGGTTTCAGCGCGCGACGTTCAGGGTGCGTGTGATTTCCACCCCATAGTCATTGATGACGCGCAGCGCGATCTGCCGCACCTCACCGTTCACTGGCCAATTGGCCTGTGAAAACGGCGGGATCAGATCCGCCTGCGGAATGGCGCTGCGCTTCGCACCGCTCAGAATTACCGCCTGGCTGACGTTGGCGTAGTAGCCGGTCGGGTTGTCGACGCGCAGCGCGTTGCCGACCTGACGCAGGCTAAGGCGATCGATGACGTGGTTGGCGTCGCCGGCCAGCCCGGCCGGGCGATAGAACACTTTCAGCCGGTTGGTGACCACCAGCAGCAGTTTGTTCTTGTCGCTGTCCGTCTGACGCACGGCGGGGACCTGCAGGAAGTTGAGGTAGAACAGCGATTCGCGATCGCGCGCCAGCGGCTGGCCGACGAACGACAGCCGCACCATTTGCCCGCTGTGCGGATCCATGCGGAAGATTTGCGGCGAGGCGACAAAGGGCGCATCGGCGTTTTCCGGCGTGGACTGCGGGTTGTTGATGTCGAGCCAGATCTGCATCAGCGCCGGGACGCCGTCATCGTTGGTGAACTGCAGCGTTTTCTCTCGCGCCTCGGCGGGGTAGATCACGCGGTTGCCGAGCAGCGTTACGCTGGCCAAGGCGTGGGGGGCGGCAAAACTCATCAGGCAAAGCGACAGGGCGGCCCATCGGCGGGCGGAACGGGATATCTGCGGCATAAACGTGAACCGATAAAGAAGCGAGTCATTCAGCGCCGTCCGCTAAGGAACGGCGCTGGCATCAACAGGTATGGCGCCTGACGCCGGCTTATTTGTAGCTAATGGCGAACTGGGCGGTGGCGATCACCGAACCGGCCGCCACGCCGGTGTCTTCCGCGTAGTAGCGGGCCACCAGGTTCTGCGAGGTGGAGGTGGCGTCTTTCGCCAGCGTCATCGCCGACGTGGTGACGGTCGAACCGCTGGCGAACGACAGCGGCGTGGTGGCGTCGCTGTCCAGCAGTTGAATGGACACCTTGGCCGCATCGCCCGCGTTGCCCAGATTGCCGTTGGTGGTCGGGTTGTTGCCCGCCAACACGGTTTTGATCGCCGTATCGCTGGTCGCCGCCGCACAGCCCGTGACGTTAACGGTAAAGGTGGTGTCGCCGGCGGTGGCGCCTTTGGTGGCGAGCTGGCTGGCGGCGACGGTCGGCAGCAACACGACCGGGTTGGATTGGTTGCCGTTAATATTCACCGAACAGGTTTGCGTGCTGACTTCGCCTTTGAATTGCACGGTATTGGACGAGGCGGCCGCACAGGCGCCGGAGAGAGCCAGCATGGATAATGCGACTAATTTAACATTCATGTGAAATACCCTTTAATTAAATTTAGAGAAAAGCTTTCCTGACAGTAATAAATTACTGACGTGCGTTTGTTGATTAATCATGTTGCGCAATTGTTTTTTAAACGCGTCGGCAAACATGGATTTTCATCCTAACAAACTAAGAATTTTCCCTATAGGTGTTTTCCGCATGGTAATAAGTTTGCGATGCGGGTTGTTACATTTATTTTCATTTTTGCTTATATCATACAAAATGGAAAATAGATCTATATCATTGCGTTGCGTTTTTATTGGATCGTCGGTTTTTGTTTATGAAATAATTTGAAACATTCATGCCTTTTTTGCGTATTAATCAAAGTGCTGGCTGTTGCGTGATTATTTGAAAAACATGTTATCAAGATGTTTTATATCGGTGTGCTTTGCAGGCGAATTACCCCAAAAAAGAGCAGCGACAAGCCGCCTGAGGTGTGGAAGCATACTTTCACGCTGATAAGGAGAATTAAAGTGAGAGTGATTTATATCGACGGTTCGCCGCTGTGCTGTTTGGGGATGAAAACATTATTGGGAGAAGGAGTGATAACCTTATCCTCGCCCAATATTAATATTATTAAAAATATAAGCCCTGCGCCTGATTTAATTATCATGGATTTTCCCCATGAAATTTATCGGTTCGAAGCGTATTTGCGATTTATTCACGCCTCACGTGCTGAATATGAAGGCGTCCGGATACTGTTCTTCGTCGATAAGACTTCGCCGCTGATCATGGCATTTATCGCGGCGGCGCAGCCGGATGCGATTTTGCACAAACGGGAAGCGCTGCGAGTGGTGTGGGAAACCTGCGCGGCGCTAGTCCGCCGTGAAGAGGCGGGCGAACGGCGCGTGGTGAGGCGGCATCGGGCGGCGGCGATCACGCCCGGCGAGGCGGCGGTGCTGTGTGAAACGGCCCGTACGGAAGATATCCGCCTGACCGCGCGGCGGCTGAATTTGCACCCGAAAACCGTTTATTCGCACCTCAACAATGCCGGCAAGAAGTTCGGCATCCGCAATCGGGTGGAATTGCTGAAGATGATTGCGCTGCTGTAGCGCGCCGTTAACGGGCCTGGCCGACGGCCAGTCGCCATTGCGTCATTTCGTCGGCGCCCGGCCCGGCCGCCAGCGCCAGGCTTTGCGGCGGCAGAGATTCGCCGGTCACGGCATCTACCACGCGCAGGGTGGCGGGGTGGCCGGTCGTGCGGTCAACCACGCGCAGTGGCGGCCCGGCCAGCTCGGACAGATTCCATTTGTCGCCAATCTGAATCATCGCCATCACCAGCAGCCCGAGATCTTTTCCCTTCTCCGTCGGCAGATACTCGTAGCGAGCGGGGCGCGTTTGGTATTGCCGCTTTTCGATAAGGCCGTGGCTTTCCAGGGCCTTGAGCCGGTCGGCCAGCGTATTGTTGGTGATGCCGGTCGAGTGGCGCAGATCGTCATAGCGCGAGAGCCCCAGCAATAGATCGCGCATGAGAATCGCGCCCCAGCGATCGCCCAGTGCTGACAGCACGTGCGCCACCGAGCACGTCATGCCTTCAAACCCTTTTGCTTTCACGTTGCCTTACCTCCGCTTGCCGCCTGATTGCCGAGAATTTTATCGCCTCGGCTTGATAACTTCAATAATTGGAGTTATTACTCTTATTATTGGAGTTTATGATTAACAGCGGCTGATGGCCTGAACGCCGGCCGGAAAGCCTAGGAGACAACGCGATGCCACTGTGGCAGATTTACCACCCGGAGCCGGCCTTCAGCGCCGCCGATAAACGCGCAATCGCACAGAAGATCACCGCCCTGTATCAGGACTTTTTGCCGCGTTTTTACGTCAACGTCTTTTTCCACGCGCTGCCGCCCGGTACGGCGTATCTCGGCGGCGAAGCGGCCGATGATTTCGTGCGGGTGACTATCGACCATATCGCGCGCGCCATGGACAACGACGCAGAGCAGCAGCAATTCCTGGCGGCCTGCACCCGCATCCTGCAACCCTACATCGCCGCACGCGGGCTGCGTTGGGAGCTGCACGTGGACGAAACGCCGTTCTCGCTGTGGACCATTGACGGATTGAAACCGCCGGTGCCGGGAACGGCGGCGGGGGAGAAGTGGCGCAGCGAGAATCGGCCTTCGGTGTGGGAGGGAAGTTGATGGGGGAGCGGCGGCGGCAAAACGCTATTCGCCACCGCGAACCGTTATCAGCGCTTAGCCTTTTCGCTTAAAGACCTTCTGCCGCAGCCAGTGTTTGATCTGGCCCCAATACTCTTTGCCCAGCAAGGCGATGGCAATGACAAACAAGGTTTCGCCGACCACGACAAGCGTAGAGACAACGACAATCTTGTAGGGGATGTCGAGGAACGGAATGACAGGAAATGCCAGCCAATACAGCAGAACTACGATAAGCATGGCAAACCCGGCTTTCTTCCTCCCGCTCAGGTTCTTGCTGCGTGCCAGCAGGCTGGGCAACTTGCGCAGCCAGTTTTCAAGATCGTCAATCAGGGTATAAACGACAGGAATAACCAGCAGGCTCAGCACGGTGGAGGTGATCAATCCTCCGATGACGGCCACCGCCATCGGGCTGCGGAAGCTGGGATCGGCACTGCCGAAACCCAGAGCCACAGGCAACATGCCTGCTCCCATCGCTAACGTCGTCATGATGACGGGGCGGGAACGTTTGTGGCAGGCATCAATCAGCGCCTCCGTTCGGCTCATGGGTTTATTGAGCACTTCGCCATTCGGGCCGTAATGGCCGCGCCGTGACTCGATCGCATAATCGACCAGCAGTATCGAGTTTTTGGTCGCAATCCCCATCAACATGATTAACCCGATCAGGGATGACATCGTGAACGACTGGCCCGCCAGCAGTAACCCGACGAATGCGCCGCCCAATGACAGCGGGAGCGCAGCCAGAATGGTGATCGGTTGGAAGAAGTCTTTGAACAGCAGAACCAGCACGATATAGATGGCCAGGATACCGGCGACCATAGCCGTGCCGAAACCGGCAAACAGTTCCTTCATCATTTCGTCATCACCCTGCACAACCTGGTGCACGCCGACCGGCAGATTCTGGATTGACGGCAGCTTCGCCACTTGAGCGGCCAGATCCCCGAGTTGGGTGCCCGACAGTTCCACGTCAAGAGTCACGCTGCGTGTGCGATTGATGCGATTGATCTGGGCCGGCCCACTGTCTTGCTCAATGTTGACGATCTGATTGAGCAGCACCGGGCCTCTGGCGCCGGGTACGGTCAAACGTTCAAGTAATCCCATATCCTCACGGATATCTTTTGACAGCTTGACGACGATCGGGATCTGGCGCTGCTCCACGTTAAATTTAGACAGGAACTGATCGTAGTCGCCTACGGTCGCAATACGCAAAGTATCGGCAATAGCGACGCCCGATACGCCAAGATCGGCCGCTTTGGCGAAATTGGGTTGCAGGAGGATTTCGCTGCGCGCCAGCCCGGCACTGGAGGTAATGTTACCGAGGCCGGGGAGCTGCCGCAGATCACTTAATACTGAATCGGCCGCCTTAGCCAGCAGCTGAGGATCATCGCCGGCCAACACCAACTGGTATTTTTCACCTGATCCGCCAAACCCCACTTTGCTGCGAACCCCCGGAAGTGCTGCCATTGCCGTGCGTATCTCGCCTTCGATGACCTGCTTCTTCGGGCGCGCTTTACGCACATCCAACAACACCGTCAGCGTTGCCATGCGAACGTCGGTTTTCCCATCGGAAGCCATGACATCGCCGCCCGTTGCACCGCCACCGATGGTGGTATAGATGTTACGGATATGCGGGATGGGAGCCAGGCGATGCCGAGCGAGTTCTGCCATGGCCTGGGTTTGTTCCAGCGTGCTCCCAGGCGGCAGTTCCAACGTCACCTGCGTCTGGGAGTTGTCATCTGCAGGGAAAAAACCCTGGGGCAGCAGAGGAATAAGCATCAGAGAGCCGATAAAGAACCCGCCGGCCAGCGCCAGGGTGAGCCCGCGGTGCCGCAGTGTCCACCGGCAGGCGCGCAGGTAGATCGCCATCCAGAAAGGATCGCGCTGAGGGCGCACATGCGGTTTCATCAGGTAGGCGGCCATCATTGGCGTCAGCAAGCGCGCCACAACCAGCGAGGCAAATACCGCCAGCGCCGCCGTCCATCCAAACTGCGTGAAGAATCTTCCGGCAACGCCGGACATGAAGGCCGTCGGCAGGAAAACGGCGATCAAGGCAAACGTCGTGGCGACGACGGCCAGGCCGATTTCCGATGCGGCATCCATCGCGGCCTGGTACGGCGGTTTACCCATGCCGATGTGGCGTTCGATGTTCTCCACTTCGACGATGGCATCATCCACCAACAGGCCAATCACCAGCGACAGCGCCAGCAGCGTGACGATACTGAGCGAAAAGCCCATCATGTCCATACCGATGAAGGCCGGTAAAATCGACAGGGGCAAAGCCGCCGCCGAGATCAACGTCGCGCGGATATCGCGCAGAAACATGAAGACCACCAGGATAGCGAGAATGGCGCCTTCATAAATCATGTGCATGGAGGCGTCGAACTCCTCTTGCACAGGCCGTACAAAGTCGAAGACCTGCGTGATGTGCAAATCAGGCCGCTCCGTGCGCAATTGCGCCAGAACTTTTTCAACCTTGTTGCCGACCTCGACTTCACCGGCGCCTTTGGCGCGCGTGATCTCAAAGCCCACCACCTTCTTGCCGTTGAGGAGCGCAAGTGCACTGCGTTCCGCAATGGTGTCTTTCAGCGTCGCCACGTCGTCCAGGCGAAAACGTTGCCCGCCGGGCAACGACAGTTCGACTGCGGCTAATTCATCCACGTTCTTGACGCGGGCGACCAAACGCAGCGGTTGTTTTCCCCGCCCCAGATCGACTCGCCCGCCCGTCGCGTCCATCTGTACATCACGCAACTGACGGGAAACCTCGGCGGCGGTGGCGCCAATCGCCTCCAGTTTGACCGGATCGAGTTCGACTTGGATCTCGCGGTTCACGCCGCCCACACGGGTGACCGACCCTACGCCGGCGACGCCTCTCAGACGCCGCGACAGGGTATTGTCCACAAACCAGGACAGTTCATTCTCATCCATCTTGCTGGCGCTGATGGAAAAGGCCAGGATAGGTTTGCCCGTGATGTTGAGCTTGCGAACGATAGGATCACGTAAATCCGTCGGCAACTCGGTGCGAATGCTTTGCACGGCTGACCGGACTTCATCCACCGCTTCCTGAACGGGTTTTTCCAGACGAAACTCCGCTGAGATATCGACCAGCCCGTCCTGGATCGTGGTGCGCAGGTTCTTCAATCCCTGCACCGAAGAGACGGTGTCCTCCAGCTTGCGCGCCACCTCCGTTTCGAGTTGGGGCGGCGCAGCGCCCGGAAGCGAAGCGGACACGGTCACCGTGGGCACATCCATGTCCGGGAAGCTCTGGATCTTCATCAACTCGAAAGAATAAAAGCCGGCAACGCTCAAGATGACAAAGAGCAAGATAGACGGAATGGGGTTGCGAATGGACCAGGTAGAGATATTCATGATGGGCCTCTTAGCGCGGTTCCGATGAGTGGGAAGCCTCGGCCGTGTTGGCCAACTGGACTTTATCGCCCTCATTGAGGAACACGCCGCCGCTGGCGACGATGCGTTCCGCGCCTTGAAGACCGGACAGGATCTCCTGCTGGTCATGCACCAGACGGCCTACCGCGACTTTAAGCGAATGTGCACGCATCTCGTCATCTACGGTGAACACCAGGTGAAAACCGTCGCGCGCCACGACGGCGGATTGCGGCACGGTCAGCCCTTGCCGATCGCCTATCGTAATCGT
The DNA here is from genome assembly GCF_022678525.1 of Serratia sp. PGPR-27. NCBI lineage: Bacteria > Pseudomonadati > Pseudomonadota > Gammaproteobacteria > Enterobacterales > Yersiniaceae > Serratia > Serratia sp. PGPR-27. Next base: position 46,665 of record NZ_JALBYS010000015.1, read on the forward strand.
ACCGCTGGCATACGTGCCGGGCCGAATGGGAGAGGCGTTCTTCGCTGTCGATGGGAGGATGTCCACATAGGCAATCCCGCGGCGCGAGGTCGCATTGACCGTCGGTGCCGCCAGGCGCACGACGCCTTCCCAGGTGTTACCGCCAGGTGAGGCGATCTGCGCTTTTTGCCCCGGTTGGATTTGTTCCAGCTGCTGCGCCGACAATTCCGCCCGCCATTCAAATTTTCCCTGGCGGATCAGGCGAAACATTTCGGTGCTTTGCATAGGAACTGAACCGATCGTGGCCGATCGCGCGGAGATGATGCCGTCGTCGGGGGCGCGTAATATCGTCTGGTCCAGCCGCAACTGCTGAGCCGCCATACGTGCTTTCGCCGACTCCAGACGCGCCTGCGCCGTCTTTTCCTGGGTTAACAGTTTCTGAATATCCTGTTCGCTCAGGCTGCCGACACCGCGCAGCAATCGCGCTCGTTTTCCATCCGCTTGCGCATTCAGAGTGACCGCTTTCGCTTCGTTGAGATCGGCTTTCGCCAGCAGCCAGTCATTCATCACGGAGTCGCGTGTAAATTCCGCCAGAGGTTGGCCCTGACGTACAACATCCCCCTCCTGCACCAACAGTTTTTGCACGCGCAGCCCATTGGCTTCCGGGCTGATGATCGCCTCTTGCCAGGCCGCAATCGAACCATTAGCCGTGACAGTGCGGGAAAGGGGCTGTATTGCCGGTGTTGTCAGGGCCACGGTCAGCATCGGTTTATCTGCCGGTGGGGCGACCTTGTCCGCCGGCGCATCGCAGGCCGATAAGGCGACAATCGGCATCACCAGCACGGTTGTACGAAGTGTCTGTAAAGACCAAAAGCGGGGGCGTGTGTTTTGAGCTATCAGTTGTGTCATCGGGAGAACCCATAAGGTAATTATTTGTCGGACCAGTCGCCAACGGCGCGGCGATGTATTGTTCTGTATTGAATTTCAAACGAATCCGGTGCTGTTCTGCTGCGGTTCAGCCTGGCGTTGAAGCATTGCCCGCTCTGACGAAGTGAACAAACGCCGTATCCACTTCCGCACTGTGGATCGCACGCGGTTATGATGCTCATGCGGTTCAGCCTGCCAATCCGCCTCGCTTTCGCCGGGGTCGGTGTCTACGCTCGATAGATCCAACGTCCGGGGAGCAGAATGCTGGGTCGTGTGGCGGTTGATCTCGCTTCCATCGGGTTCGGCTTTGCCACGCTCGGCGACTTCCTTCTGACCAGATTGGGACGCCCGGCGAGGGGGCGTTTGTATCGCCCGTTCGAAGGATTCAGGCAATGGCGCGCTTTGGGTAGAGAACGCGTGTTGTCGCCGGCAGGTACGCGATGCGTAATAGAGGGCCGCAGCCTCTGCCGCAGCCAGTTTGCGAGCGTCATTCCATAATGTTTGAGCGCACTCCAAATTGGCACGCGCAACCGGCGTTTTTGCTCCGCGCTCATTCTCCTCGTGACTGGGCTTGCCAGCCGGAGCGCGCAAGCGCCGGGCGCCGGATTCATTTCGGGCGGAGGGCCATGCATTCCACACAGGCACATGTGCCGAGTCAGACGGGGAGGCTCGCCATGTTGCTGGAACATGCTGGGTTCCTGACAGACGGTCTGATGCAGGCGAGGTTACGCACCCGCAGAGGATCAAAGACACGTTGAGAATAAAAGAAACGATTGTGAGTCGGCGGAGCCTTGGACAGGCCCGTCTCCGCAGCATTTTTAGTTTTGAAACGGGTGGCATGATTGTCGTGTCTTTTTAATGCGTGAGTACATACTCATTTTTTAATTAAAAAAAGAAGCTAGATGGCTGTATGAGCGCCAGGAAGCTCAATGGCCCGCACCATGGCTTCATAACCTGCGCGTTTGTAAATATCCAACAGGTGCGGTTTTTGAACGGCCATATCGATAACGCCATTGGCCATTACCGTGCAGATCATGCCCTGAAACTCGCTCGACTGCGGTAAATCCAGCCCTTGGACCAATGGAATACCCAGCTGGGAAATATCACCGAACCGTACGCTTCTTTCCCTCTGTGCAGGGGATAACTTGCCGGAGACCATCAATTTGTTCCCTGTCGCATACGCGGCGGGATTGGCGAGCGCCCAATCAATGTAGGCATCCCAGGCGAGCTGCATTTGATCTTTACCCGGCAAAACGCCCTGCAAGCTTTGCGTCAGCAGGCGCTCCATTTCATCAAGCAGGTAGTCGCAGACTGCGCTCAGCAGTACGTCCTTATTTTCAAAGTAGCGGAACAGCGTGCCTTCCGAGACGCCGGCTTTCCTGGCGATGGCCGATGTGGGCGCCGCTAATCCTTGTTCGGCAAAAATGTCGGTGGCGGCCTGCAAGAGCGCCTGCTGCTTTTCTTCACTGCGGGGACGGGCCACTTTGAGGCTCCTTTAATAAGTGAGTAAACACTCATTATAAGACTGCAACGGAAGATGACAAGCTTTTTCCTGTAGGACAAAGTATCAACACGAGAGCCATTTTTCGTGCAGCGATGCGGATAATGCCGTCATGAAGGGCGCAATAAAACGTACGGCGAAGATCGTTCAGTGGGAAAGAACCGGGAGGGTGAGACGGCGTCCTGGTTGCCAAAACGCAGGCCCTAGAGACAAAAAAATCCACGCCGAAGCGTGGATTTTTCCGTTTCCGGCAGCGGAGAAAAGCGCTGCGGAGAGAGGCTTAGACGTCCATATACTGCCGCATGAAATATCGCTTCAACGGGAAAGAGAAGCGCATGGCCTTTGGCGTGTACCCTACAGTGACTCTCGCGCAGGCGAGGGCATGGCGTGATGAAGCCAAGAAAAAGTTGGCCGAAGGGATCGATCCATCAATAACAAAGAAATAAGAGAAACTGGTTTGCGATGTACAGCTCAACAACACGTTCCAGACCGTGGCGCTTGAGTGGCATGCGACGGAGAGTTGGTCGACGGTCTGAAGGATATGCCTCTGACATTCTGGAGGCTTTCAATAAATACATTTTCCACTTCATACAGGGCATATTCTTACCTCGTTCTGTTGTGGAGTGGATTCTATGGATAACTGGTTAAAACAGTGGGCGATGAAGAACCAGCTTTCCGTCGCATCCCGCACGTTTGTCTGCTTCGACGATGCTAAGGTGATGGCTTCCTACTCGCTGGCTTCCAGCGCTGTAACAACAAATACTGCCCCCGTGCGCTTTTGTCGCAATATGTCTTACCCGATCCCCTTCTGGTGCTGGGACGCCTAGAGGTGGATAAATCGCTACATAGGCAAGGTATGGGGCTGGCACTGATACGTGACGCCGAGTTGCGGGTAATACAGGTGGAGGAAACCATCGGTATTCGCGGGACGCTGGTTGATGCGTTGTCTGACGAAGCGCGGGAATTTTATCTGCGGGTGGGGTTTGAGCTGTTGCCGATGGATGTTGCTGATGGGGGATTTGGTGGGAAGCGCTATCTGAAGAACGGCCATTTAGTAATACCTTAAAAACAAAAACACCACTTCCCCCTCCAAAGCTAAGTATATTGATGTAAGTTTCTTTACAGAGGGGTATAATCTTTCTCTATGATTTTATGGTAAATTAACAACCAGTTACGGTTTGTTAGAAGAAGATATTTGGTATGGGCGTATGAGCAGTGTTTTTGAGAGAGAGAACGATAATATTCGGGTACTTTCACTTTTCTCCGGTTGTGGTGGTATGGATTTTGGAATTACCTCAGCTGGTGGAGACGTCGTCTTTGCCAACGATGTTGTAGAGAATGCCTGCAAAACATTAGGGAACTATTTCCCCGATAGTGATATCAGGCATAGTGATATCTCTCAAATTTTGTCTTTTCCGGATGTTGATATTGTTGTTGGAGGCTATCCCTGTCAGTCATTTTCAATGGCAGGTAACAGAAAACCTAATAATGACGACAGAACAAACCTTTATAAACACTTTTTACGGGTATTAGAGACTGTTCAGCCGAAGTATTTTGTTGCTGAGAATGTTTCGGGCTTGAAACATTTAGGGGCAGGTAGCTTTCTGGAACAACAGCTCACGGCATATAAAGCTGCCGGGTACCAAGTCAGCTATCATATGGTAAACGCGAGGGCTTACGGCGTGCCTCAGTCGCGCAAGCGTTTGTTTATTATTGGCGTCAGAAACGATCTGGGGCAATACTTTGAATTTCCTGCTGAAACACATGGCAAAGCGACAAAAAAGAATCCTCATTTAAAACCCTATGTTTCACATGGTGAGGCTATTAGGGATTTACCACTATGGCCTGAAGGTGAGTTTTACGAACGACCACATGATCCTGAAGGGCATTTCTCATGGTATTTCATGTCCCGAAATCGTAAAGCTCTATGGGACAGCCCTGCTTACACCGTCGTAGCTAACTGGCGTCATGTGACATTACATCCTGCCAGCCCGGTGATGAAGTTAACATGGTCAAACCTGGAGGATGGCTGGAAGCAGCGCTGGGACTTTTCTGATGAATATGAGCATCTAATTGTTGATACTTCTCGTCCCAAACTGGAACAGGCAAGGCGGTTATCATGGCGGGAATGTGCACGAATACAAACTTTTCCACAGGGTTTTGAACCTGTAGGAGACATCGAGTCAAAATTTACCCAAATTGGTAATGCTGTTCCTCCACTGCTGGCTGAGGTACTTTTTCGGCATTTATTTTCTGGTGCTGGTTTGAAAAAGATGACAGCGAACGGTAATTAGGCGGTGAGTATGGATGATTTTTTCCCGGTTACTTTAGAAGAATGGAATGCTGAACTAGTAAAGATCGTCTTTCTTGAGTCTTCGCATACGGGCTCGACTTTAAGCCGGATTGATACTACGGGACGCATTTTTGAGCAACTTGCAGGTCCACGTAGCAAAGAGGATGCTAAGCGAAGTTTCCTGATTTCGTTTGGAAAAAAAGCGTCTAAAATCCAGGATGCTCTCAGGGATGATTCGCGATTAGACATTTTAGCGCAAATAAAAGGATACCCTACTTATTTTGCCGTTTTATATTTAACATTACTTGCTGCCAGTGCTGATGATGAAACACATGACGAAGGGGATTTTCGGGTTCGATTTTCTGTGCTGCTTGGCTTTGATAAAAATAAAAAATTTGTTTTTACTGAATTACCCAACTTATGGGAAAGGTTAGAAAGATGGAGTAGTAAAAGACAAAACTGTACCCGTTTAATCTTGCCAAGGCCATCAAAGCATGAGAGATTGATTGGGTATTCCAAGAGAATTGCTTTTCCCTGCTACAAAGATGAGGTCTTTTTACGGAATATTCTCATCGATAATAAATTAGATAACTATTCAACTTTTGAATCAGTTAATAAGGTAGTACATCAATATATATCTTATTTTAGCGAAGTTTTTAACCAAGAGTTTATTGAGTTCAGAACATTACTTTCAAAGGCTGCCATGCAGCAGGCTTATGACTCTCCTTTTTGGGGCGCTGTTCGTGATATCACTGTACATACAGAGAGAGAACAACTCAAAGAGAATGGTAAGTATTGTATTCACATGGAGTTTAATGATTCAGGCAATCCGGAGATTTATCTTCTTATGGATGACGCTGCTGCTACAGCCTCAGAAATTCAGCGTTATTACTCCTTGTCTAATGAAATAGAGAACTATAATAATATATATTACGAACGAGATACAGGCACTACACTAAATTCCTTGGATTTTTTATTAAAAAAACGGAAGGGTTACTTCTATAAATCACGAGTGGGAGTAGCACTGCGGTCTGGGTGTTTGCCGCTTTTTCGTGATGGTTTTTGTCATATTAGTTCAGAAGGAGAATATTATGAAGATTCTCCAACCTATTTAATACTTCATCATACATATGCAGACAGTATTTTTACTGTCTTGAAGAAGGTTGGCGAAAGAGTACAACGTCGGGATATTGAATCTACCAAATGGTCGATAGTTTCTTCCGATAAAGTTGGCAGGCAAACGCTGGATAAGATTGCCCGTTTGTTACCAGAAGAAGCCCGTCGTTTTCTAATACAGGGATGGCAGCCTGCTCGACCTCGTATGTCAGGTGCAGCTCGATTTGGACAGGCTATACTGCTTAACCCTGCCAGTACACCGATAATTCATATGCCTGAAGTACTAAGAGGATGCTATGTCATCAGCAATAAAGACGGAGAAGAATTAACTCATGGCTCGCTATCTCAGGGAGCTGAAGGATTATTCATTCCACCAGAGGAGTTGATGGAAATATCTGGTCAGGCATTTTGTCGCTACGAACTTACGTCAGCGCATTCAGATATCCCAGTAAATTTTGATGTACACGTGTTAGATCACGCGCCTTACGCCACTTATTGTAAAATTACAGAGCCACATGATTGGCTTGTTGATGGACCATCGGGAGTATTAATGGCGTTAGGGGATACGGCAGTGATCCCCCCACTGAAACGCGAAGAAATAACACCATTGAGTGGTGCTCAGATGTTATGGCAGTATGAAAATTGCCTTCCTGTAACATGCCAATATACCGAGTTACATAATATACCCGCAGCATTTGACTGGCTCGCTGAGGCGCTGGCATTGCGTTTTCAACGTCGTAGCACATTGCCTTTTGGTGAATTAAAACAACATATTGACCCCGTATCACAGGTAACGAGGATACCCGAGTGGCAATTGCGTCGCATGCTCTTTGCTGCTGGCTGGCTTTGTGTAGTACAACGACGTCATGCGCCATATTCGTTAGTCTCATTGGCTGAAAGAACCATTTCCGTTGATGTCACTGAGCAGGGAGTTGTTGCCCGAATTCTGGGGATGTTTACAAGAAGTGAACGTAATCTTCTCCAAGAAGCACTTAATAACGGTGAGCGAATAGGGCGTCGGTTGGTTGAGGATAAAGGTTGTTCAATGGGTTGTATTGAATTGCATCTATCAGCCAGAGAGCGTATTCATGCTTTCATTGAACAGTTTGGGTTACGTTTGGTTAGTCACGACGATTTCTCCGTAAATGCTTTGAGCGGAGTATTGCTACCGCTGTCTCAAATGCAGTTTATCCCGGCTTTACCCCCGGAACTCCATGTGTCGCTATGGCAAGCTGAAAAATACCAATGGTCAGAAGAACAGCGGCTTACTCAAACGGCTAATAATCTATTGATACGGTGTCAGGAAAAGCAGCGTTATCGTTATTTTATTCGGCAGAACACCGGATACTGGCAAACTGATAGCTTCTCCTGGGCATTAATGGCTCAAATGATATGCTCAGGAGAAACGGTTGGCGTGCAAAAAGGCGATACTGACTGGTGCTGGTCAAAGAAAATCTTTGCGTTACCGCCCTCCGTTTTACAGTGGTGGATCCATGTTGCCCATGGATGCTTGTCGATAACAGATAATGGTGGTTACTTATTTGCAGGGGGGAAATTTCCACTCTGGGACAATTTAATGGTTTCCCCGTCGTCCCAACGCGCGTTGGAACGACGGAACAGAGCGCTGACAATACGCAAGCTGCGTAGAACCTTACAATAATTTTACAGAATCAGGTAGTAAGGAGAACGTTTAAGATGGCTAAAAAGAAAAATATTATCAGCGACCGGCTGGGACAAATGTACTACTTCGGTACAGAATCTCATGAATTGAGCAGATGCTTGCAAGAGTGCAAACAAAGGCTCACCAGAAATGGCGCTAAAGCGGATAATTTACCGAAAGGACCAGAAAAAAGGCTACATTTTCTCCGTACGTTACCACCTAAAGCCAAGCCTATAGTGTCTGATTGGCTTCGTGAAAATTTGACGTTTTCTGAACCAAATGATCCACAAACCGTTCTTAGGGAACTGTTAGAAGCAGAAAGTAATACGGAAGATATTGCTCTCTGTAAACCGCTATGGCGCACAATTCTGGGATTCTATATTTCTTCTGACTGCCCTGATATTATAACGAAATTCCTAAGCGGCGAACAAATTGATTTATCCCAACATGGTGTTTCTGACTCCATGACAATTAATGTCACTGATGAAGACATTGAGCAATGTGCCTTGATTAGTCAGGGTAAAGAAATTCCTATACCAGATCGAACTATTCCACTATTTGTTGGGGGATTAGTTTATGCACTCCAAGGAACGCGCACAGCCGATAATCAATGGCGGACAAAGCTATCAGAACATTCTTTACCGCTGGCGCGGAAATTGGGTGAACTTATCGAACAATTTGAAGCCAGTAACGACCTTAAAACAATGGATGGTACCAGTGTAATAAAAGCTCCTCCCGTTGTGTCCAAAGAAATCGACGGTGCGATGGACGAAGTTATGTTCATTGGAAAAGTGTTAGCGTTAACCGCGTCCGGCGCTTTTTTTGTTACGCCGGTTAGTCTGTTAATTAATGGCAACCTACGAGATCTCCCGGAGGAACTGGTAAAAGAAATTTTCCCCCATGGCGGTGAAGCAATTGGTTTTGAAAGCTATTTCAACAAAAAAATTACTCGAGGTGAAATAGCAATATGGAAAGCCCGATATCAGCCGTCTGATAAACCTGCGCAGTATGTCATTACTGACTACCTGTCGCGCGTTTATCCTGTAGTCGCGCTACCCCATGCCTCTGATGAGCCTGACGCTGTCAGGGAGTGGTTACTCACAAACTACCAGCCGCAAAACGATACGCCGGTCATTTTTCAGCTAAGTGATGGCGTATCCCTGAGATTACCGGGTGACTTGCCGGATCCTAAAAAATATGACTTTGATATGCCGCTGGAGAGTTATCGTCAGATTCCTCAGACACTACTTGACGCTCATGCCCTCACGGTGATCACTGAACTCCCTCAGGTAAGTGAAAAATATGATTGCGCGGAAGCCAGCACGTGGATCAAACGCCTGCTTAAACGAACTGATTCAGCAAAATATTTCCCTCAATTCAGTAAAGGGCAGCTACAAAATTTAACTCATTTTATTGCTGAACATGAGTCTGATAACGAGGCATCCTATCTTCGCGCAGTATCTCATCTGGAACAGATAGCAGATATGAGATCCTTTCTTAATGATATGACTCAACAGTTACTGGCTTTACCTGAGGTTGAGACGAAAATTAATATTGAGAAGCAGGAAATATTGGCTCGTTACGAAGACGAGCAGCACCAGATTAAACAATCGATAACGGTATTATCTGAAAAGAAAATACAGCTTGAAAATGAAATAGCCGATCAGAAGAAAAAGTTGAAAAAAGAAACTGATCGCATTAATAAAGCGCTACGTCAGCAAGAAAATGAACTGGAACAACGGATAAAAAAGACCTTTGAAGCCGCATCTCAAGCGGGAGTGGAAACGCTGGCCCAGACAGCGTTACTGCGGGCAATAATCAAAAATGAAACAGCACAGGAGCAACCAGCCCAACAACGAATAACCTCAGAATCTGTAGCCGAATCAGCAAATTCTAATTTCCCATTAGCAGAGACGAATGCTCTGACTCGCAAGCATCAGCTGATATCGGCTATCGAAAAAGAGGCACTGGCGACGGGACTAAGTGAATCTTTATTATCCAGTCTGATTGCCACTGCGAGTATTACACCTGCGATCGGATTGATGGGAAAACAGACAAAACAGGCTATCGCCTCATTAGCGAACCTTTTAGCTGGTAATGTTTGGGGGGAAGTGTCGGTACATAGCGATCATTTTAGCTTCAGTGATTTAATGAACTCCCCCACACTGATCCGCTTATCTGGCGATACTCTTACCATGACGCTGGGTGATTTTTTGACCCAACAACAAGAGGCAGGGCTGGCGAGCATTGTTGAATTGCGTGGTTTTAACCGCACTCCGCCAGAAACTCTGCTCCCTGAACTCCACGAGTGTTTATTCAGAACTCCCCATCCTGCCGCATGCAGTTGGACGGATCGGCAGCAGGCTCTACGACATTTACCCATTCGGCACCCGATACTTTTTTTACTCACATTCACCACCGGGAAAAGCACGTTTCCATTACAGGCTCCTCTTGCTTACCAGTTACCCCTGTTTCTGGCAGAGAATATATGGTCGGATGAACGGCCATTTGAGCAAAATACTGACATCACGCCTTCTCGTATTCCCCCAGAACTATGGCAGGCAATCTTTGTGGACAACCACCGGCCAGAGTACCAAGCTTGTGCGCCATGGGAAGCGCTAAAAGCAGCGCTACTCTCTTTACTTCCTGATGAACAAGCGCAAGCCGTTTCCCGTCTGGCTTATGGTCTCGGCCGTAGTACAACACTAGATATTGCGGCCACGATTGACGTTCTTGCCCCAGAATTAGGGCCATATGTTCAGGAAATGACTAGCGGCGAATCGGCAAGCGTACTTGAGCACCTTTTCCAGTTATAAGCAAAGGAATAACAATGAATAACCCTCTGGAAACATTTGAATCAATAAGAGATTTTTATATTTCGTATCTTGAAACGGCCTTCCGTATTGATTCATCAGACATACAGTCTGGACGGCGAGCGTTACTGGAACAGCAAGGGACATTATGCGCTGATCTATTTCTTGAACCGATGCCCCGATATCAGCACTATGGTTTAACTATCAGTGAATTACGAAATGATACTCATGGTCAGACATGGTTGCCTGGGTTTAATGCGCAACAAAGGAGGGCATTCATCGACCTCTGTTTAGGTGGACTTCTGCCCCGCAATAAAACAGATCCGACTAAGGGACGTTTTAATCTCTATACCCATCAACTGGACATGCTGAAAAGAGGGGTACAGCCAGGGAAGCCGGGCATCGTCACCTCCGGAACCGGCTCCGGTAAAACAGAATCATTTTTGCTACCGGTTCTGGCGCAGATCGCAAAAGAAGCCACTGGCTGGCCGAAAAGTCCGGCGTTGAAGCACTGGCAACCGTGGTGGCATAAGGTAGCGGATAAACAGCCCAGCTTCATGCGCGAGCATGAGGCCGCTGCACGTCCGAAAGCGGTACGCGCGCTGATCCTCTACCCGATGAACGCCCTGGTAGAAGATCAACTGGTACGTATGCGACGGGCACTGGATTCCAGCGAAGCTCATGATGTCATGGATGCGCATTTTGGCGGCAACCGAATCTTTTTTGGCCGTTATACCAGCGCAACTAAAGTAACTGGCTGGCTCAAACATCCCCGACTCAGTGAAGAAAAAAATGAGAAAAAGCGCGTGGCTAAAAAAATCACTGAGCTACGTGAGTATATGCAATTAACGGAAGAGACCCATCAGGAGGCTGTACGACAAGCACAGCAGGGCAAGGATAACGAATTGTCGTTTAATTTCCCCAGAACTGCTGGTGGAGAGGTTCTCAGCCGCTGGGAAATGCAAAAGACACCGCCCGATATTCTGATCACCAACACCAGCATGCTCTCAACGATGCTGGTTCGTGAGGTGGACGATCCTATTTTTGAACAAACCCGACAGTGGATTGAGCGTGACCCTGATGCCTATTTTTATCTTATCCTTGACGAACTTCATCTACAGCGAGGAACCGCCGGTACCGAAGTCAGCTACTTGCTTAAGCATTTGATCAGTCGGCTGGGGCTGGATCAGGAAAAACACCGACATAAATTGCGTATTCTGGCCTCCAGCGCCTCTTTACCCGTTGAAGGTCCTGAAGGTGAACAAAGCGTCGAATATTTATGGGGAATGTTTGGTCAGAGGGGACTACCCTCAGGTGCCACCTCCAGCGACTGGAGGGAATGTATTATCAAAGGCGACACCCTTCGCCCGGGCAATATGTCTCTTTTCCAGGGGGACTTGGATGCGTTTTATCACGCAGTGCTTCAGTTACAGCAAGCACCACTTACATCATTACAACATTGGCAAAATGTCGCCCGCAGCATGGGAATGACAACCAGTGAAGCTTCTACAGAGCAATTGGCGCAACGTGTCGTCTTACAGGCTGCCAACCTGCTTGAAAGTGGCTGCTATACGGACGATCATTCTCCGAGAGCCACGTCAATTACAATGCTCAGTTCACGCCTGTTTAATGCCCAACCCCATAGTGAAATAGCGCTCCGGGCATTAATCTGGTTGCGCTCGACTGAAGGAGACTGGCCGCAATGGTTTTCAAATGATTTTCCTGATGATATCGGCGCGCCGCGTTTCCGCGCGCATGCTTTTTTGCGCGCACTGGAAGGGTTATATGCCGCGCCATTGCCTGCCTCCAGTGTTGCATCTGCGCAAGAAGTCAATCACCGCTATTTTGGCGATCTTACCGTAGAGTCCGGCTTACGTTACGGCAAAGATAAAACATCGCGGCGTGTCGAATTACTCTATTGTGAATGTTGCGGCAATCTCTTTTTGGGCGGTAAACCTTCAGTCTTTTCTGGTTCAGAAAGTCGAATTGAACTTTTACCCAACGACCCGGATACGGAACAGCTACCGGAACACGCAAAATCAGTCATGGTAGAACGCCGATCTGCTGAAGAATACGCGCTATTTATGCCGGTCGTTGAACGTTTCTGGCCTAAAGGCAACGAAATGTTAAATGACGACGATGCTTTCGGTACATGGGGCGAAGCCAGCTACGATCCATTTACCGCCACTATTCAACACCCAGTATCGCTCTTAAAACCGCTACCGGAAAACCATATCGCGGGCTGGTTCTATTACGTCAAACCCGGTGAATTTGCCTCTCCGGAAAGAGGCCAGTCATCCAGCCAGTCACCGGGAACGGCGCTACCTTTTCAGTGTCCGGCATGTGGTACATCCTACAAATACGGCAAAGGTAAGCTCTCTCCAATCCGTAGCTTTCGCGTCGGTTTTTCGAAAACGACACAGCTACTGGCCAGCTCGCTAATGGCGGAACTACAGCGATCGGGTAACCGTGAGCAACTGGTAACGTTTTCAGACAGTCGTCAAGATGCCGCAAGGGCGGCGCTCGATCTGGAATCGGGTCATCATGACGACGTCAGACGAGAAATTGTTGTCCATTCGCTGCAGTCCATTGCGGCTGATAAACCGTCCCATAACCAACTAAAACTACGCCAGGCAGAGATAGATAACCGGAACAAAACACTGATTAACCTCAACGTAAGGTCGGATGAGGAAGAGGATGAACTGGATAAACTTGCTGATGAACGAAAGAAAATCAGAGGGTTATTATCAAAGCCTGAAGCTGACAGTATACCTCTGCGTGAAATCCTCGAACCTGAATCGCCGGATGCAGGTCAACCACTTGGCTTGCTGTTAAGGGCGCAGGTAGATGCAGGCATTCACCCTTCCGATCGTACTGGTATTGCCCCGGTTCCCGATCCTGAAAAATATGGAGAAGGCACGCTGACCTTTGCATGGCAACAACTCTTTGAAAAGAACGCGGAGGGGGCGTGGTGCTGGAAGGCGCTTCCATCCTATGAAGACAACCTGCTTGTGGCACGACAGGAGATTTCACGCGATCTGAAACGGCTGGTGGGGGAAAGCGTATTCAGTAAAACCTACTTCGCGCTGGAAGAGTCCGGTTGGGGTTATCCCTGCCTTCCCATTACCGGAAACGACTCACGGGAACATCTCGCGATTTATGACGCAATGTTTCGTGTGTTGGCAGACGCGTACCGGGTTACTCCTTCACAATATACAAAGCCAGAAACCCCATGGAGTTCAGCGCGCGATGTCAATCGTAGAAACCGCCTGTACCGCTTTACGCAGGAGATATGCCAGCGTTCAGGAGGCGAGCCATTATCTTTAATTGATAGTTTTCTCCGGCGACTGGAGCTGGCGGGTCATCAGGGCGGTATTATTGATATTGGTAAAGTGCACTTTCGCCTGGCGGAACCTACCGATCGCGTCTGGCGCTGCTCCCGTTGTGGGCGTATACACATGCACACCGGCGCTGGAATCTGTACTCGCTGCTACTCTCCTTTACCCGAAACGCCGTGCAGTGATGCAAAAACGCTCCAGATGCAACATTATCTCGGCAAACGCCTCTCGCATTCTTCTGGTATTCACCGGATGCGCTCAGAGGAGCTGACTGGAATGACCGAAAATCCGGCAGCAAGGCTACGCCGGTTTAAAGGTATTCTGATTGCCGACGATGATGATATTTTGCCAGAAGGAATGAAAGATTTTACGCCCGATCGAGATCTTGACCGGGCAGCTCGCGTAGTAGATGTGCTTTCCGTAACCACAACCATGGAAGTGGGAGTGGATATCGGTGATTTACGTGCGGTCTTTCAGGCCAACATGCCGCCACAGCGCTTTAATTATCAACAACGTGTCGGACGTGCCGGACGACGTGGACAAGCGTTTTCATTCGTATTAACCGCGTGTCGTAGCAAAAGTCACGATCTGTTTTACTTCCGGCATCCGGAAAAAATTACCGGCGATCTCCCTCCTCCACCGTTTTTGACCACAAAACTGGAAATGATCTGCCAGAGACTGGTACGAAAAATCTGGTTGGTGTCAGCATTCAAATGGTTAAGGCAGCAAACGGAAAAAGCAGATCACCCATGGTCAGTTGACGACTACGCACACGTCCCTGATAACCACGGTGAGTTTTTCCCGGTGCACTGGCTGAAAGAAAACCAAACGGACTGGCTGCCAAAAATCCGGCAGGCTATCGAAGCAACCATCCTGGCGCGCGATGAATTTGCACGGACTTGCACGCAGCAAGACCACCATTTGTTCCAGAAAATTATTCAGCCTTTGACGCCGGAACAACTGATTCAAGATATTAACGCCGTACTGAACGACAGTGCAATGGAGGCGAAAGGACTGGCAGAAGCGCTGGCGGAACACGGTAAACTCCCAATGTATGGCATGCCGACCCGATCACGCCTTTTGCTGACAAGGCCAGTCAGCTCAGGTGAAAAAGAAATCGAATTTGCCAGCATGGATCGCGATCTGGATATTGCGATACAGGAATTTGCCCCCGGAAAAATTCTGGTTCAGGATAAACGACGCTACTTTACAGCAGGTTACAGTGGAATGCTTAAACAGAGCAGAAAAAATCCACGATCATTTTATTCAAATGCCTGCGAACCGGGTGAACTCAGAACAATGACCGCATGTCCGGTGTGCAACATCTGGGTTCCGGCAAACTCTTTGACCACCGAATGTACGATATGCGGCGCCGTTATGGATAAGGCGGAACGCTATCAATGCTATGTTCCTTATGGATTTATCACAACGCTGGAACCAAAATCGGCAAAAGAGGATTTTGATCAAATCCTGACCACGGCCAGTCGTGTATCAATTGCAGAAGCCTACACTTTCTCTGCAATGCCAGAGCCTGACGTTAATGTGGCGATACAGCTTCAGCCGCAAACATGTCTGCACCGCCTGAATCGGGGAATTTACACCGATAAAACATGGCGTGGTTTCAGCGCAACACAGGGGAGCTTATCAGTTCCTTTCAGAAAACAGGGGAGTTCCCAGCCGCTTTGGGCGAACCGGATTTGGATGGATAGTCAAATTATTGAGGCCGATCTGTTAGTTAAAAATCGCTTTACCGATCGGGGAGAAACTCGAAACACATTTTATCTTGCCGCGCCTAAAGTGACTGATCTACTTGCGCTGATGGTTGCCCAAACCCCGCCGGGACTCCGGCTACAGTATTCTACTCTAACTCCTGCATTCAGAGCTGCTGCGCTCTCTGCGTCTTTTATCATTGTTAACTATGCATCAAAAGAGCTACTGGATATTGATCCTGAAGAAATCGAAATTCTGGAACCCCGCGTTCAAATGCTGAAAAACGGCAAGTCGGTACCGGTTCTGCAAATGGCCGATCGTCTGGTAAATGGTTCAGGGTTATGTGAACGGCTACAGCAGAAGGACGCATCCGGTTCTCTCATTATCCTTGAGGTCATGAAGAAGATTTTAAATAACAAAACGGCCTACCCACTGGCTGAGTTTCTGCAATCCGAACATCGCGAACGCTGTTTTCAGGGGTGTTATCACTGCCTGCACCGATACGGAAACCAGCCGTATCACGGATTGCTGGACTGGCGTCTGGGACTGGATGTTATTCAACTTCTTCTGGATCAAACCTATAACGCTGGGCTGAACGGTGATTTTACCTCTCCGGGCGTAGCTGACTGGCCGGAAAATGCCCTGCGATTAGCCAAAGAAGCCGCTTCGCTATACAGCGACAGTGACGTAAAAGTGATGGGGAATATACCCGTGATTCGCACCGGGGACGGGCGCTGGGCTGCCGTACTACATCCATTCTGGGATCCCGATGCTGCATTTGCTGCAAACCCCGAACTTGAGGCATTTTCATATGAGGTGGACATAGACGCTACGAATACTTTTGCTTTGTCCCGCCGCATGGGGACTGAAATGGCGAAATTACGGACTCAGGCGTCTTCACCTCAGGAGTGATAATGCAATGAATGAAATGACGCTATTGCGTACTCGTCCGGTGCTTCCTTCCCTGTTGGGGTGTTTCGCCGTTTGCCCGGCGAAATACCTACTGGAAAGTGAAGCTCATTCTTACGCTCGTTTACCGCTGCACCCGGGAGTGATTCTGGGCCAGGTAATACATCAACGGGTCAATTCAGTGATACGCAGGGAGGCCACTTTTGAGAATTATACCCTCAGGCAACTGGAAAATGATTTTTCGATCGAGCTGACAGCCAATCGACGTGCCGGGCCGGTAGCAAACTGGATATATGACCGTCACGGCGTTGCCGGGCTGGTGTCACGCCAAATGCTTGTTACCCAGATCCGCTACGTCAGATCGCTTATGCCGCCTGTTTTCGTAAAAGGGGGCCCTGCACACGAAAAAACATTACCCGTTGGCCGGGAGGTTATGCTGACCAGCAATGATTTCGATATGCATGGGCGGGCCGACTTCATATATCAGGAGCGGCCCGATCGGTTAAACGTAGTTGATTTGAAAACCGGAAGGATAACAGACGAACAAAACCAGCCGAAAGAAGCTAACCTGTTACAGATTGCGGCCTATGGCATAATGGTAAAAGAGCGAGCACCTGATATGAACATTGGGTTAGTTCTGACGGGGAGCCGTGATAGTTGGGAAGGGACACTGAATACAGACCTGATTGAACGGGTCACTACAATTATCAAAAATATTAATCGACTTTTGCCACGGAATATCCCGCTTTCAGTATATGAGTTGGCTTGTCCAGGTACGTACTGCTCCCATTGTTCCTGCCGTTGCTCGTGCCCGGCCTGGACAGAAAAGCTACGCAAGCAGATGCAACCGTCTCTTTCTGACCATCTGCATGGCGGAATCGATATCAGTGGAAAATTACTTGATGCCGAAAGTGATGATCATCTTCTTACGCTGAAGATCCTGCTACCCGATAATTCAGTTGTTAAGGTCTTTCGTGTGCCTTCAAGCACCATCCCAGATCCAACGGAAATAACAGGAAAGCAAATTGCATTGTACGGATTAAATACCTTCAGTGAGACACCAACAGAGTATTTTCCCCGCAACCTCTACGTCATCAATATGCAGGATACAAGAAGATCGGCGTTTCAGTTTCACTGGCAGAGTGAAGAAGAGAATTAGACCTAGGGAAAACGCTTACCTTAAACAACGCTTGATGATCTTACCCGTCATATATTGACGCTTAGCCAGCGGTGATTACTCATGACAAAACCAGCATCGACCAGCAAAATGGCTCGTAAGCAGTACACACTCTAATTCCTCTATGAAGCCCTGAAACTGGCTGAACGTATTGGTATCGCTGCCGCTGCCCGTAAGCTCAGCCTGTGACCTGCTCCCTTTTGATTAATACATGCGATTCTTTTTAATGTCTGCATATGGCACGGAGCGCACATATAGAGTCAATTAAGTTAGCGCGTCGGAACAACGCCGGCGGTCATTGATTGGTCACAGTTTCTAACATTACTAATGTATAGCATGAATGTCTTCGGCTGTTGTGCCCATCTGAATTAATCCCATTGTAAGCATACCTGTTTTAGTTCCATGCACTTTTTGAGAGTTCCGGGTTTTCAGCCATCAGCCGGTACTCTTCCGGCGTCAGGTTATTCAGAGATTCATGAGGTCGCTAGCTGTTGTATTCCATCAGCCAGTGCTCGATAATTTCCCTCGCTTCATTCAGGGTTCTGAACAGATAAAAATCCAGGATTTCTGTCCGGTACGTCCGGTTAAACCGTTCGATAAAAGCATTTTGTGTAGGCTTACCCGGCTTGATAAATTCGAGCTGCACGCCATGCTCTTCAGCCCACTGTGCCAGCGTCAGTGAGACCAGTTCTGGTCCGTTGTCCATCCGCAGTTTCAGTGGATAACCCCGGTTTGCCACGCTCCTGTCCAGCACCCTGACCACCCGCTGTGCCGGGATATTTAGATCGATTTCTATTGCGAGGGTCTCGCGGTTAAAGTCATCAACCACATTGAAGGTCCGGAAGCGTCTGCCGCAGACCAGCGCATCATGCATAAAATCGATGGACCAGCTCTGGTTAAGCGCTTCCGGCGTCGCCAGTGGCGCCGGGTTACGCGCGGGTAAACGCTGTTTTCCCTTGCGACGAAAATTCATTTTCAGCAGGCAGTAAATCCGGTGAACGCGTTTATGGTTCCAGGTATTGCCCTGCCTGCGCAGTAGCTGGAAAAACTTCTTAAAACCGTAGCGCGGATAGCGTTCTGCCAGCTCAGTCAGTGCATGGATCACCGGTTTATCACGCCGGGTATCTGGCTGATAAAAATACACTGTCCTGCTCAGCGATAACGTCCTGCAGGCCTGACGTAAACTCATGGCAAATTGTGCCGTCAGATAGCTGACAAGTTCACGCTTTATCGCTGGTTTTAAAGCTTTTTTCGATGACGTCTTTAAGTGCCCGGCACTCAAGGCTGAGATCAGCAAACATCTGTTTCAAACGTCGATTCTCATCCTCAAGGTCTTTGATTTTTTTAATATCGGCCGCTTCCATCCCGCCATATTTCGCCTTCCAGTTGTAGTAGCTGGCTTCCGAAATAGCGGCCTCACGGCACACATCCTTGACGGTACGTCCGGCTTCGACGGACTTCAGAACGGCGATGATCTGGTGTTCAGTGAATCGGGCTTTACGCATAGCGATCTCCTCAGGGGGACATAATCAGTATGTGGGAAGATCTCTAAAAGTGAATGGGCCGTTTTTTCGGGATGCTTACAAGTTGAGACATTATGAAATGAAAAATCCACGCAATTGCGTGGATTTTATAGCATTTTTCTATTTTTATGAGATTTAGCAAAACCTCATGAGACGATAAATTTTATTTAGACGTTAAACAAGAAGTTCATCACGTCGCCGTCTTTGACGATGTAGTCTTTACCTTCGGAACGCATTTTGCCGGCTTCTTTGGCGCCTTGCTCACCCTTGTAGGTGATGAAGTCGTCATAGGAGATGGTTTGGGCGCGGATAAAGCCTTTCTCGAAGTCGGTGTGGATCTTGCCGGCCGCCTGCGGGGCGGTGGCGCCGACCGGGATGGTCCAGGCGCGCACTTCTTTCACGCCGGCGGTGAAGTAGGTCTGCAGGTTCAGCAGCTCGTAACCGGCGCGGATCACGCGGTTCAGGCCCGGCTCTTCCAGGCCCAGCTCGGCCATGAACTCGTCGCGCTCTTCGTCTTCCAGCTCGGCGATGTCGGATTCCACGGCGGCGCACACGGCAACCACCACGGAGCCTTCGGCGTCGGCGATTTTACGCACGGTGTCCAGGTACGGGTTGTTCTCGAAGCCGTCTTCGTTGACGTTGGCGATGTACATGGTCGGCTTCAGCGTCAGGAAGCTCAGGTATTTGATCGCCGCCTTGTCTTCCGCGGTCAGATCCAGCGCGCGCAGCATGCCGGCGTTTTCCAGGTGCGGCAGGCATTTCTCCAGCGCCGCCAGCTCGGCCTTGGCGTCTTTGTCGCCGCCTTTGGCTTTCTTCTGCACGCGGTGGATGGCGCGCTCGCAGGTGTCCAGGTCAGACAGCGCCAGCTCGGTGTTGATGACGTCGATATCTTCGGCCGGATCGACCTTGTTGTTGACGTGGATGATGTTGTCGTTCTCGAAGCAGCGCACCACGTGGCCGATGGCTTCGGTTTCGCGGATGTTGGTCAGGAACTGGTTGCCCAGGCCTTCACCCTTGGACGCGCCTTTCACCAGGCCGGCGATGTCGACGAATTCCATGGTGGTTGGCAGAATGCGCTGCGGTTTGACGATCTCGGCCAGCTTATCCAGACGCGGATCGGGCATCGGCACCACACCGGTGTTCGGTTCAATGGTGCAGAACGGGAAGTTGGCTGCTTCAATGCCCGCTTTGGTCAACGCGTTGAACAGGGTGGATTTGCCTACGTTAGGCAGGCCGACGATACCGCATTTGAATCCCATGTTGTAATCACCTTAAATATCTTAACTATCAGTCGGTTAGGTTTAACCAACTGCATAAAGGGCAAAATAATGCCGCCATTATACACGTAATGGGCGTTTATCTCGATCAGACTTGCTTGGCCGGGGCGAACGCAGCGCGGACGGCCGGTTTTTATTTGAGATTTGCATCACATTTACCCATACTGGCCATTCCGATTAACCGACAGGAAACGCGCCGGATGTATTTCTTGCCTACGCCACCCTGAGCTGTGCCCGCCTGCACTCTGCCGCCCCTTGCGGCTCCCCATACCCGCTACGCGGGGAGATGATGTCATCTGTCATGAGTGAATAATGCATGTTTAACCTGAGTAACGTCAGGATCGCGGACGTTAAAAATGAAGTCCTGGCGGGCTTTGTGGTGGCGGTTTCGATGATCCCCGAGGCGGTCGGCTTTTCGCTGGTCGCCGGTCTTTCGCCAATTGTCGGCTTGCATACCGCGTTTATTATCGGCCTGGTCACGGCGCTGTTCGGCGGCAAACCGGGCATGGTTTCCGGCGCCGCCGGCTCCATTGTGGTGGTGCTGATGAGCCTGGCGGCGCAGTACGGCATGGGTTACGTGCTGTGGGCCACGCTGTTTGCCGGGGCGATTCAAATCCTGATCGGCGCCTTCCGGCTGGGCAAGTTCATTCGTCTGGTGCCGCTGCCGGCGATCCACGGCTTCGTCAACGGCCTGGCGATCGTCATCATGCTGGCGCAGCTGAAGATGATCGCCGGGCAGGGGCCGCTGATGTACGGCCTGGTGGCGCTGGCGATTGCGGTGGTGGTGCTGTTCCCGCGCCTCACCAAAGCCATTCCGTCTTCGCTGGCGGCGCTGCTGGTGGTCTCGGCGTTGGCGATTGGCCTCAACCTGCACACGTTGCGGGTGGGCGATCTGGCGGACATTTCCGGCGCGCTGCCGCACTTTAGTCTGCCGACGGCGCCGTTTACCCTGGAGATGGTGCGGGTGGTGCTGCCCTACGCGGTGGTGATCGCCCTGGTCGGTTTGATTGAATCGCTGCTGACCATGACGGTGCTGGATGAAATGGGCGGCAAGAAGGGCAACGGCAATCGCGAGAGTATCGCGCAGGGCGCCGGTAACGCGGTATGCGGCCTGTTCGGCTGCTTCGCCGGCTGCGCGATGATCGGCCAGTCGATCATCAACTTCACCTCGGGCGGGCGCGGGCGCATCTCCGGCACGGTGGGCGCCATCCTGCTGATTCTGTTCGTGGTCAGCCTGTCGCGCTATATCGGCCTGCTGCCGGTGGCGGCGCTGGCCGGGGTGATGCTGGTGGTGTGTTACAACACCTTCGAGTGGAGCTCGCTGCGCCGCTTGCGCCGCATGCCGAAAGCCGACGCGCTGGTAATGATCGTCGTCACGCTGATCACCATCTTTACCGATCTGGCGGTGGCGGTGATCAGCGGGGTGATTATCTCAGCGCTGGTGTTCGCCTGGCAGCAGGCGCGCATCCGCGTGCGCCAGCGGCAGGTGACGGGCGACGTGGCGGTGTATCAACTGGATGGCCCGCTGTTCTTCGGCTCCGCCGCGGCTTTCGCCGAGCTGTTCGATCCGCAGAGCGATGCGCAGAATGTGGTGCTGGATTTTGCCGGCACCCGGGTGATGGATTCCAGCGGCGTGGAGGCTATCGATAAGCTGACGGCGCGTTATCTGGCGGCGGGGAAAAGCATTCGTCTGCGCCACCTGAGCGCTGACTGCGTGCGCCTGCTCAAACGCGCCGGGCCGTTCTGCAGCCATGAGCTGGACGATCCGCAGTATTACGTGGCGGAAGAGGGCTTCACCGCCGATGAGCGCCGCGTGAGCGAGGAAACCTTCAACCCGCGCGGCTAAAAGCAGGCAGTGGGCAGGGCGCCCGCTGCGGCAAGGTTCAGGCCTGCGCCTTGAAGCTGTGCAGGCGCTGAACGGTTTTTTCCAGCCCGTCTTTCATCAGCATTTCGGTGCAGCGCAGCGACTCATCGATCGCTTCGTCAATCATCTTCTGCTCGCTGGCCGGCGGCTTGCCGAGCACGAAGCCCACCACCTTGTTCTTGTCGCCCGGATGGCCGATGCCGATGCGCAGGCGGTAGAAGTTCGGGTTGTTGCCGAACTTGTTCTGGATGTCCTTCAGGCCGTTGTGGCCACCGTTGCCGCCGCCGAGCTTGATTTTGGCCACGCCGGGCGGCAGATCCAGCTCGTCGTGCGCCACCAGGATCTCGCTGGGTTCGATGCGGTAGAAGTTGGCCATCGCCAGCACCGCTTTGCCGCTCAGGTTCATGAAGGTGGTCGGCACCAGCAGGCGAACGTCGTTGCCCGCCAGGTTCAAACGGGCGGTGTAGCCGAAGAACTTGCTCTCTTCTTTTAACTGCTGATTGTGGCGCTGGGCCAGCAGATCGACGTACCAGGCGCCGGCGTTGTGGCGTGTCTGGGCGTATTCCGCGCCCGGGTTGGCGAGGCCGACTATCAATTTAATACTGCTCACTGGGAGATTCGCTATGATCAGGGTAATGGAAAGTGCCTTAGTCTACCTGTCGGGGCGATGAATGACAAAACCCGATCTCTGCCGTCACCCTGGGTAAGAAAGATGAATGATTCATTAGCTTAATAATTCAATTTGTCCGCTAATTTTCAGCACTGTGTTAAGAAGTGTCAATAATTCTTTACCATTTGTGATCGCCTCCGCAATCCCCTTGCCGCAACAGGGACTATACTTAACTTATCAAAGTGGGTTAACAAGTTGCAGCGTTATCCCGGTTGGCACATGGCAATCATGGAGGTGGCATATGAAACGTAGAAGCGCGGACAGAGTGGGCAACTTTTTTATGGGACTGGGGCTGGTCGTGATGATCGGCGGTGTCGGATACTCAATTATTGCTGAAGTATCCCAGTTCAATCTGCCGCAATTTTTCGCCCACGGCGCCATCATGAGCATCTTCGTCGGCGCGCTGTTGTGGCTGGTGGGCGCGCGTATCGGCGGCCGCGAACAGGTGGCGGATCGCTACTGGTGGGTAAAACACTTTGATAAACGGTGCCGCAACGATCAACATCGTTCGTCGCATTGATTAAAAAAGCAGAAGGGAAGCAAGAGCGGGGCAAGGGAACATCTGCCGTGCATTAAGGTTTGAGGTCATGTCGGACTACAAGTAGAAAACCCGTTGTTGCTCGCGCACCAACGGGTTTTTCTTTTCTGCTGTCGGGCTCGCTATCTTTCCGGCGCAGTGGGCGCCGCACCGGAAAGACGACGAATTAATGCTCGAACATCGCAGAGATCGACTCTTCGTTGCTGATGCGGCGAATAGCTTCAGCCAGCATGCCGGACAGGGTCAGAGTGCGAACGTTTTTCAGTGCCTTGATTTCCGGCGACAGCGGAATGGTGTCGCAGACGATCACTTCATCAATCACCGAGTTCTTGATGTTGTCCACGGCGTTGCCGGAGAAGATCGGGTGCGTCGCGTAGGCGAATACGCGCTTGGCACCGCGTTCTTTCAACGCTTCAGCCGCTTTACACAAGGTGCCGCCGGTGTCGATCATGTCGTCGACCAGCACGCAGTCGCGGCCCGCCACGTCACCGATGATGTGCATCACCTGAGAAACGTTCGCGCGCGGGCGGCGTTTGTCGATGATGGCCATGTCGGTGTCGTTCAGCAGTTTGGCGATGGCGCGGGCGCGCACGACGCCGCCGATGTCCGGGGAAACCACGATCGGGTTTTCCAGGTTCTGCTGCAGCATGTCTTCCAGCAGGATCGGGCTGCCGAACACGTTGTCTACCGGTACGTCGAAGAAGCCTTGAATCTGCTCAGCATGCAGATCCACCGTCAGAACGCGGTCAACCCCTACGCTGGAGAGGAAATCGGCAACCACCTTGGCGGTGATTGGCACACGCGCGGAACGCACGCGGCGATCCTGGCGGGCATAGCCGAAGTAAGGGATAACGGCGGTAATACGACCTGCGGAGGCGCGACGCAGGGCGTCGACCATCACAACCAGTTCCATCAGGTTGTCGTTGGTCGGGGCACAGGTGGACTGGATGATGAAAATATCACCGCCGCGTACATTTTCGTTGATTTGCACGCTCACTTCGCCGTCGCTAAAACGACCTACAGCGGCGTCACCAAGGCTGGTGTACAAACGGTTGGCAATACGTTGTGCTAGTTCCGGGGTGGCGTTACCAGCAAAAAGCTTCATATCAGGCACGAGAAGAACCTCAGGCTTGCGTCCAGAGAAGATATTGTCATACGACCTCGCCAAGGAGCAGTCGGCGACGCCGGCGCAATATACATACGGGTATGTAAAACTAAAATTGAGATCGCAGGCAGCGCAGGGATAACAGGGCCAGGTGTGCATGACCCTGCGCAGCGAAACGTTGAGCTACGACTCAAACCGCCCGGAACGAATGCGATGTAGTGGGGAGACGTTAACGCCGCGCGCTACAAAACCACACAACCACTCCGGGGCTTGATTTAACACCTGACGGGCGGCGATTTCTGTGTCGAATTCAGCAAACACACAAGCACCTGTGCCAGTCAGGCGTGACGGGGCGTATTCTAACAGCCATGAAAGAAGCTGTTCAACCTCGCGAAAACGTTTTCTTGCGATCGGTTCGCAATCATTTGCGTACGGCGCCTGCAACAGCTCACTTAAGGAGCGAACCGGGGTGTCTCTTTTCAATTCGGGGTCGCCGAAGATAAGCGGTGTCGGGATACCGACGCCGGGATGCGCCACCAGATACCATTTTTCCGGCGGCTCGGCCGGCAGCAGGCGTTCGCCGATGCCTTCGGCGAAGGCGGCGTGGCCGCGCACGAACACCGGCACGTCGGCGCCGAGGCTAAGCCCCAACGCAGCCAGTTGGTCGTCGTCAAGGCCGCAGCGCCACAGTTCGTTCAGCGCCACCAGCACGGTGGCGGCGTTGGAAGAGCCGCCGCCTAGGCCGCCGCCCATCGGCAGGCGCTTGTCGATGCTGATGTCGGCGCCGCGCGGTGCGGTCTGCAGACCCTGTTCATCACAATAGCGCTGCAGCAGGCGGGCGGCGCGCACGATCAGGTTCTGCTCGTCCGGCACGCCGTCGACCGGCGTCAGCAGGTTAATGCGATCGTCCTGGCGCGGGTCAATGGTCAGGGTGTCGCCGTAGTCCAAAAACTGGAACAGCGTCTGCAGCAGGTGATAGCCGTCTTCACGACGGCCGGTGATGTACAGAAACAGGTTGAGCTTCGCGGGGGAGGGCCACTGGCGGATCATTTGAGCGTCCAGTTATCCATTTTCAGCTTGATGCGTTGGTCGCCCTGCTGCAGCTCCAAACGGTTCGGCAGCGTCGGCTGCACCTCGGTGCTGTAGCTCTGGTAATCCACTTTCCAGGTTTGACCGCCTTGCTGGTAGGTCAGTTTGCTCAGGCGATATTGGTCATCCAGCGCAAAATCGCTGGCTTCGCCCGGCAGGCCGACCATCCACTGGCGCAGGTTGTTCAGCGGGATCGCCATCCCGGTCAGCTTGCGGATCATCTCTTCCGGGTTGTCGCTGACGTAGCGTTTGCCCTGGTTGTCGGTCAGCTGAACCACGTTTTTCTGTACGTTGAGATCCATTTCCGTGCTGCCCAGCGGGTTAGTCAGCAGCAGGCGGTAGCGCTCCGGCGAAAACTGCTGCCAGAAGAAGCGGGCATAGACTTTTTTCTGATCAGACAAGTAGGCGAAGGAGCCGCGGGTCTGATAGGTGCTAAGCTGCTGCACCGCCTGCTCATGGGCGCGCCACTGCGGTGAGGTCGGGCTGGTGGCCGGGCCGGTTGGCTTGGTGGTGGTACAGGCGGCCAGCACCAGGCTGGCCAGCGGGATCAGACGGAGCAAACTAACTTTGCGTATTGGCATAACTTTTTCTTGTCCTTTTGTCCTTGCGGGCATGCGCGACGAAACCCGGATTCAGCGCTCACGCTAACGGGGCGGCGGCGGCGCGTCAATTTTTTGCTGCATCGCGTTGAATCTTGCCGCGTTTATCGGCGTAGTGCCAACGCGGCGCGCGCGTCGGGGTTGCCATTAAGCGTAACACAATCGCCTGAAGGCGGGGGAGGCGCTCCCGATAAGCGGTGCAGAGTTGCGCAAACGCCAACGTTATGTGCGCCGAATAGCGTGCGCGTCTTCGCAAACTGCGCTAAAATTTAAACCATCAACCTACCCTTTGACTATTTATCCCGCTGTATTTATTACTTATTCATTAATTGATGTCGTCTATGACAGCGATTGAACGGAAGATGCGGTTGTTACTTTTATTGATCCCGCGCATCAAGTAGAATGCCGCTCAACGAGAACCCGTACCAACAGAAGTATTACTCGAAGCAATGACCCTGCTGGCGTTAGGTATAAATCACAAAACCGCTCCGGTTTCTCTGCGTGAAAGGGTGACCTTCTCGCCAGAGTCCATCGATGAGGCGCTGACCAGCTTGCTCCAACAACCGTTGGTGCAGGGCGGCGTCGTGTTGTCCACCTGCAACCGCACCGAGCTGTACCTCAGCGTGGAGCAGCAGGAACACATGCACGAGCAGCTGGTCGCCTGGCTGTGCGCCTACCACAATCTGCGTCCGGAAGAGGTGAAGAAAAGCCTCTACTGGCATCAAGGCAATGACGCGGTCAGCCATCTGATGCGGGTGGCCAGCGGGTTGGATTCGCTGGTGCTGGGCGAACCGCAAATCCTCGGCCAGGTGAAAAAGGCCTTCGCCGAGTCACAACGCGGCCAGTCGCTGTCCGGCGAGTTAGAGCGTCTGTTCCAGAAATCCTTCTCCGTCGCCAAGCGCGTGCGCACCGAAACCGAAATCGGCGCCAGCGCAGTCTCCGTGGCGTTCGCCGCCTGTACGCTGGCGCGGCAGATCTTCGAATCGCTGGCCGATCTCAACGTCTTGCTGGTGGGCGCCGGTGAAACCATCGAGCTGGTGGCGCGCCACCTGCGCGAACACAAAGTGCGGCACATGATCATCGCCAACCGCACCCGCGAGCGCGCGCAGCTGCTGGCGGACGAAGTCGGCGCGGAAGTGATCACCCTGCCGGAAATCGACGAACGCCTGGCGGACGCCGACATCATCATCAGTTCCACCGCCAGCCCGCTGCCGATCATCGGCAAGGGGATGGTGGAGCGGGCGCTGAAAGCGCGCCGCAACCAGCCGATGCTGCTGGTGGATATCGCCGTACCGCGCGATATCGAGCCGGAGGTCGGCAAGCTGGCCAACGCTTATCTGTACAGCGTGGACGATCTGCACGCCATCATTCAAAGCAACCTGGCGCAGCGCAAAGCGGCGGCGGTGCAGGCGGAATCGATCGTGCAGCAGGAAAGCACCAACTTTATGGCCTGGCTGCGTTCGCAGGGCGCGGTGGAAACCATCCGCGACTACCGTTCGCAGGCCGACCAGATCCGCGCAGAGATGGAGGCCAAAGCGCTGGCCGCCATCGCGCAGGGCGCCAACGTGGAGCAGGTTATTCACGAGCTGGCCCATAAACTGACCAACCGTCTTATTCATGCCCCTACCAAATCCCTCCAGCAGGCCGCCGGCGACGGTGACGTGGAGCGGTTGCAGTTATTACGCGACAGCCTCGGGCTGGATCAGCATTAGTTTTCTCTATTAACAGGGTTTATTACCACGCATGAAGCCTTCTATTGTTGCCAAACTGGAAGCGTTACAAGAGCGCCATGAAGAAGTGCAGGCGCTGCTCGGCGATGCCGGCGTTATCGCCGACCAAGACCGGTTCCGCGCGCTGTCGCGAGAATACGCGCAGCTGACCGACGTCAGCCGCTGCTTCCTGGAATGGCGTCAGGTGCAGGAGGATCTGGAGACGGCGGAAATGATGCTGGACGATCCGGAAATGCGCGAGATGGCGCAGGAAGAGCTGAAACAGGCGCGGGCGAGCAGCGAAGCGCTGGAACAGCAGCTGCAGGTGTTGCTGCTGCCGAAAGATCCGGATGATGAGCGCAGCTGTTTCCTCGAAGTGCGCGCCGGCACCGGCGGCGATGAGGCGGCGATCTTCGCCGGCGATCTGTTCCGCATGTACAGCCGTTACGCCGAAGGCCGCCGGTGGCGCGTCGAGGTGATGAGCGCCAACGAAGGCGAGCACGGCGGCTTCAAAGAAGTGATCGCCAAAGTTTCCGGCGACGGCGTGTACGGCCAGCTGAAGTTTGAATCCGGCGGCCACCGCGTGCAGCGCGTGCCGGAAACCGAATCCCAGGGGCGCATCCACACCTCCGCCTGCACCGTGGCGGTGATGCCGGAAGTGCCGGAAGCCGAGCTGCCGGACATCAACCCGGGCGATCTGAAAATCGACACCTTCCGTTCCTCCGGCGCCGGCGGCCAGCACGTTAACACCACCGATTCGGCGATCCGCATTACCCACCTGCCGACCGGCATCGTGGTGGAGTGCCAGGACGAACGTTCACAGCACAAAAACAAAGCCAAGGCGATGTCGGTGCTGGGCGCGCGCATTCGCGCCGCCGAGATGGCCAAGCGCCAGCAAGCCGAGGCGTCCACTCGCCGCAACCTGCTGGGCAGCGGCGATCGTTCCGATCGCAACCGCACCTACAACTTCCCGCAGGGGCGGGTGACCGACCACCGCATCAACCTGACGCTCTACCGTCTGGATGAAGTGATGGAAGGCAAACTGGACATGCTGATCCAGCCGATCGTGCAGGAGTATCAGGCCGATCAGCTGGCTGCGCTGTCCGCCGAGCAAGAGTGATGGATTATCAACACTGGCTGAAAGCCGCCGCCGCGCGTTTGACCCACAGCGACAGCGCCCGGCGTGACGCGGAAATCCTGTTGGGTTTCGTGACCGGCAAGGCCAGAACCTTCCTGATGGCGTTCGGGGAAACCCTGCTGACGCCGCCGCAGCAACAGCAGCTGGAGACGCTGCTGGCGCGCCGCGAACGCGGTGAGCCGGTGGCCTATCTGGTGGGCGAGCGCGAGTTTTGGTCGCTGCCGCTGTCGGTCTCGCCCGCGACGCTGATCCCGCGCCCGGATACCGAATGCCTGGTGGAACTGGCGCTGGCGCGCCTGCCGCCGCAACCCTGCCACTTCCTCGATCTCGGCACCGGCACCGGCGCCATTGCGCTGGCGCTGGCCAGCGAGCGCCCGGATTGTTCGGCTATCGGCGTCGATGTGCAGCCGGAGGCGGTTGCGCTGGCGCAGCACAATGCGCACAAGCTGAAGATCGACAACGTCCGATTTTTACAGGGCAGCTGGTTTGCGCCCGTCGCGGGGCAACGTTTCGCGCTGATCGCCAGCAATCCGCCCTATATCGACGCCGCCGATCCGCATTTGTCACAGGGCGACGTGCGCTTCGAGCCGGGCAGTGCGCTGGTCGCCGCCGAGCATGGCTTGGCGGATCTGGCCGCCATCGTGCGCCAGGCGCCGCACTATCTGCAGCCGCAGGGCTGGCTGCTGTTGGAACATGGCTGGCAGCAGGGTGAGAGCGTGCGCGCGTTGCTGCAGGCCGCCGGATTTTCCGCTGTCGCCACCCACCGTGATTACGGCGACAACGACCGCGTGACGCTCGGCCAATGGCCGGGATAAGCGCCCTCATAATAACGACGCCCGGGCCATTTAAGGGAGCATCATGACTGCATACACCGCGTTGAAACATTTCCATTTGCTGACGGTCGCCATCAGTATTACCTTGTTTGTGCTGCGTTTCTTTTGGCAGTGGCGCCGTTCGCCGATCATGGGCCGCCGCTGGGTCAAGATAGCGCCGCACCTGAATGACACGCTGCTGTTCGTCAGCGGCATCGCGCTGGTGGTGACGTTCGGGTTTTATCCGCTGCTGGGTATGGACTCATGGCTGACCGAGAAGCTGTTTGGCGTTATTATCTATATCCTGCTTGGCTACGTCGCATTGGGCAAGAAGACCAAAAATCAGCGGCTGCGAACCGTGGCGTTCGTGCTGGCGTTGGGCTGCCTGTACCTGATAATTAAACTTGCCACGACGAAAATACCGTTTCTGATGGGATACCTATGAGTAGCATTGCTGATTTTGAATTTAACACCTCGCCGCTGAGCGAAGGGGTGATCCTGGTGTCGCAGTCGGTGCGGCGCGATTTCCCGGCTGCCGACGTGGAGCGCAAGCTGCAACAACTGGTGGACGAAGCGCGCGCGGTGGTGCCGGCCGATATCACTCAGGAGCAGCAACTGGATGCGCTCATTGAACTGTTCTACAAGACCTGGGGATTCGGCGGCGCCAGCGGCGTGTACCGCCTGTCGGACGCCATCTGGCTGGACAAGGTGCTGGAGGGGCGGCAGGGCACGCCGGTTTCGCTCGGCACCATCTTCCTGCACATCGCCAACGCGCTGGATCTGCCGCTGCTGCCGGTGATTTTCCCCACTCAGCTGATCCTGCGCGCCGATTGGCTGGATGAAGAGCTGTGGCTGATCAACCCGCTGAACGGCGAAACCCTGAGCGAACACCAGCTGGAAGTGTGGATTAAGGGCAACCTGGGCTTGGGTGCCGAGCTGGAAGACGACGATCTCGACGAATCCGAGAACATCATGGTGGTGCGCAAGATGCTGGATACGCTGAAGGCCGCTCTGATGGAAGAAAAGCAGCTGGAAATGGCGCTGCGCACCAGTGAAACGGTGTTGTGCTTCGATCCGGAAGATCCGTACGAGATCCGCGACCGCGGGCTGATTTACGCCCAGCTGGAGTGCAACCATATCGCGATTTCCGATCTCAACTATTTTGTCGAGCAGTGCCCTGAAGACCCGGTCAGCGAAGTGATCAAAGTGCAGATCCATTCGATTGAGCCGAAACAGGTGACGCTGCATTAATTTAATGACTCCGTGCAGTTTGCAAGGCGACGGTTACAACCTTAACAAAGGCGAAAGCATGAAACAGAAAGTGGTTAGCATTGGCGACATCGACGTAGCAAACGACCTGCCGTTTGTGCTGTTTGGCGGTATGAACGTGCTGGAATCGCGCGATCTGGCGATGAGCATCTGCGAGCACTACGTCACCGTGACGCAAAAACTGGGCATCCCTTACGTTTTCAAAGCCTCTTTCGACAAAGCCAACCGTTCTTCCATCCACTCGTACCGCGGTCCGGGCCTGGAAGAAGGGATGAAGA
The DNA here is from genome assembly GCF_022678525.1 of Serratia sp. PGPR-27. NCBI lineage: Bacteria > Pseudomonadati > Pseudomonadota > Gammaproteobacteria > Enterobacterales > Yersiniaceae > Serratia > Serratia sp. PGPR-27. Next base: position 77,959 of record NZ_JALBYS010000015.1, read on the forward strand.
TCTTCGAAGAGCTGAAGAAAACCTTCGGCGTGAAAATCATCACCGACGTTCACGAAGCGGCGCAGGCGCAGCCGGTTTCCGAAGTGGTTGACGTGATCCAGCTGCCGGCCTTCCTGGCGCGTCAGACCGATCTGGTGGAAGCGATGGCGAAAACCGGCGCGGTGATCAACGTCAAGAAGCCGCAGTTCGTCAGCCCGGGGCAGATGGGCAATATCGTCGACAAGTTCAAAGAGGGCGGCAACGACCAGGTGATCCTGTGCGATCGCGGCAGCAACTTTGGCTATGACAACCTGGTGGTCGACATGCTGGGCATCAACGTGATGAAGAACGTGACCGGCGGCCATCCGGTGATCTTCGATGTGACCCACGCGCTGCAGACCCGCGATCCGTTCGGCGCCGCGTCCGGCGGCCGTCGCGCTCAGGTGGCCGAGCTGGCGCGTGCCGGCATGGCGGTTGGCCTGGCAGGGCTGTTCCTCGAGGCGCACCCGGATCCGAACAACGCCAAGTGCGACGGGCCGTCTGCGCTGCCGTTGGACAAGCTGGAACCGTTCCTGGCGCAGATGAAAGCCATCGACGACCTGGTGAAGAGCTTCCCGGAGCTGGATACCAGCAACTAAGCGCTCATCGCCAAAAAAAAGCCCGACGCGTCGGGCTTTTTTACGTTTAGGCGCCGGTGGCCGCCAGCGCTTCCGGCAGCGTCGGGTAGAACTGCAAGCGGCCCTCGATCGGCTGCACCCGCGCGCGCGCCAGGGTTTTCAGCGGCTGGAACGGCACGTCGGTGATCACCAGCTTTTTATCCGCCGGCAGCGCGTCGATAAAGCGCCGCAGGGCGCTCAGGCCGCCGGCGTCGAGCACCGGCACCGCATCCCACTGCAGCACGATCGTCCGGTAATCCTCGCTGCGCGCCAGCAGTTCGCTAAAGATGCGCTCGGCGGCGGCGAAGAACAGCGGGCCATTCACTCGCAGCACCAGGCGGCCATCGTCGGCGCTCAGCTCGCTCAGCCGCGTCATGCGGGCGATGCGACGCATAAACAGCAGCGACGCCAACACGATGCCCACGGTAATGGCGATCACCATGTCGAACAGCACCGTCAGCGACATGCACAGCAGCAGCACCAGAATGTCGTCCTTCGGCGCCCGGCGCAGCAGGTAAATCACTTTGTGCGCCTCGCTCATGTTCCAGGCGACCATCAACAGCAGCGCCGCCATCGCCGCCAGCGGCAGATAAGAGAGCCACGGCGCCAGAACCAGCAGCGCCAACAGCACCAGCAGCGCGTGGATGATGGCGGAAACCGGCGAGGTGGCGCCGGCGCGCACGTTGGCGGCCGATCGGGCAATCGCAGCGGTCGCGGTGATGCCGCCGAAGAACGGCGCGATGATGTTGCCCGCACCCTGGCCGATTAATTCGCTGTTCGAGTTATGCTTCTTGCCGGTCATGCCGTCGAGCACCACCGCGCACAGCAGCGATTCGATCGCCCCGAGCATCGCCATCGAAAACGCCGCCGGCAACAGGGCGGAAACGGTTTGCCAACTCAGAGTGAACGGTTGCCCGCCGCCGCCCGGCAGATCCCAGGGCAGCAACAGCTGCGGCAGGATCGGCGGAATGCCCTGGCCGCTGCTGCCATCGGCCAGCAGGTAGCTGAAGCGGGAGCCGATGGTCGCCACCGGGTGGTCAAACAGCGTCAGCAGCCCCATCAACGCGGTGCCCGCCAGCAGCGCCGGCAGGTGCCCGGGCACCCGCAGGCCGAGTTTGGGCCAGAAGATCAAAATCAGCAGCGTCACGGCGCCGATCAGGGTATCGCCGATATCCAGCGTCGGCAGCGCCTGCAGCAGGGCATACAGCTTGCCGACGTAATTTTCCGGCGTGTGCGTCAGCTGCAGGCCGAAGAAGTCCTTGATCTGCATGGTGGCGATGGTGATGGCGATGCCGGAGGTAAAGCCGAGCGTCACCGGCAGCGGAATGTACTCGATCAGCCTGCCAAAGCGCGCGAGCCCCATCAGCAGCAGAAATACCCCGGAGATCAGCGTGGCGACCAGCAGGCCGGCCAGGCCGAACTGCTGCGAGACCGGATAGAGGATCACCACGAAGGCGGCGGTGGGGCCGGAGACGCTGTAGCGCGAACCGCCGCTGACGGCGATGACGATGCCGGCGATGGCGGCGGTATACAGACCATACTGCGGCGGCACGCCGCTGGCGATCGCCAACGCCATCGCCAGCGGAATGGCGATAATACCGACCGTCACCCCGGCGATAGCGTCTTTCAGCAACCGCGCCAGGTTATAAGGTTCCCGCCAGCAGGCGTCTATCAGCGCGCTGAAGGGGCGAATTTTGTTTATTTCATGCGTTTTCATCTACGGTGCGTACCAAATCTTCAAAAGTGAAAGGAATGGCGGGCCCGATGAGGTCCGTCTTGTCACGTGACAGATACCATACGCCTTTTGTTCAGCGGATTACCAGACCTGTATCAATTTGGCGCAGGAAATCAGAGAGTCGCCCTTTTGTTCGGCGCTAAATTTCGATAATAGAGAAGTCAGCCGCAGATTCTGCGGCTGAAAAGAAAGGTGACAGTCAAGGTTTTAACGGTTATTGCAGGGCGGGCAGGGATAAGCCGAGAAAATGGGCTAAAGTGCTCACCAGCAGCTGGTGATCTTCCTTCTGCGGCGCGCCGGAAATGCTGATGCTGCCGACGCAGCCGAGGCCGGTCAGGGTGAGCGGGAAGGCGCCGCCGTGCACCGAATAGTCACGCACGCTCAGCCCGTAACGCTCCTCCAGCGACGTTTGCCGCTGCTGCAGGCGCAGGCCGATGGCGTAAGAGCTTTTGTGAAAATGGTTCACCAGATTGCGCTTGCGCCGCACCCAGTCGGCAATGTCCGGCGTTGCCCCCGGCATGGCGTAATAAAACAGCGTCTGCCCGGCCAGTTGGATCTCGATGGCGATGCTCAGGCCGCGCCGCTCGGCGGCGGTTTTCAGCGCCGCGCCCAGTTCCCAGGCGGTGGCGGCGTCAAAATGGGTAAAGGCCAGCGTCGCTTCCTGTTCGCTGAGCGCTTGCAGTTCATCGTCGATATTCATGCGGTTCTCCCCCGATAACACAACGCACAGAGTAGCCTGAAGCGGGCGTCGTGAGATAGACGGCTTGGCGATAAGATAGAACTGCTACTCTATTAATAGACTGTGTAAAATGGCCGCCGCCGAAGCGGAGACGACAGGGATGCGTTATTCAACGTCTGCACATTACCCCCTGGCGATCCCGAGGAGCGCGCTGACTATTTATGACTTACATTGCGTCCATTTCTACCCTTTACAGCGACGCCTGCATCACCTACGCCACGCTGTCGATAAGCTATTTCCTTCTCAGCAAGAATGCCCCTTTTTCTTATCAATCCGCACTGTGGAAGCGGGTTGTTTTCGGCCTGCTGGCCGGGGTGGCGGTGCTGTATTTGAGCCAGGATCGGCTGGAGCTGACCGATAAGGTGCATTACAGCTTTGCGATGATCCCGATGATATTGGTGACTTTCTTCGGCGGCGGCGTCAGCGGGCTGGTGAGTTTTCTGTTCGCCATGACGCTGACCGGCGGTTTCACCGTCGATAACCTGTTCATCGCCTCGATCGTCGCGCCGCTGCTGTTGTCGCGCGTGTGGCTGAAAAAATCCCACCGGACGTTTTACCTGACGATCGGCATCATCGCGCTGTATCGCATCGCGGTGGTGTGGCTGCTGGTGGACATGAGCGGGCTGTGGCCGGATGTGTTGCTGTACCAGGCGGTTTCCGCGCTCTGTCTGGCGATTTGCTATCATGCACTGAATTTCAAAGAGCGCCATATCTACGCCTATTTCGCGATGCGCGCGCGCGCCACCACCGACAGCCTGACCCACATCAACAACCGCGCCAGCGTCGATTATCAGCTGATGCTGCAGCGTGCCGAGCGCCGCCCGTGCGGGCTGATGATCCTCGATTTGGATAACTTCAAAAGCATCAACGATACCTACGGCCATCCGGCCGGTGACGTGCTGCTGGCCAGCGTCGGCCGGCTGCTGCAAAACAGCGTGCGCAATGAGGACTTCGTCGGGCGCTACGGTGGCGAGGAGTTTATGGTGATCACCGCCAGCTACGATCCGCAGGTCATCGGCGGGGTGGCGGAGCGCATTCGCAGCGCGGTTGAAAGCTCGACGTTCTTGCTGAATGCGCACGACGAAGCGCACATCACGCTGTCGATCGGCGTGTCGCTGTATCTGCCGGGCATGAGGCTGGACAAGGCGATCGCCATGACCGACGAGGCCTTGTATGAGGCGAAGCGCAGCGGCAAAAACCGGGTGGTGACCAGCCGCGTGATGCAGCTGGCGCCGCTGGGCGCCGGATTCCCGCGCGAATAAGCCGCCCCCGCCGCCACGGCGGGGGCATTGGCTCAGACCGCCAGCGTGTGTTCGCGGAAGGCGTTCAGCAACTCTTCGGTGAACGTCAGGCGCTTCTGACGATCGGCCAGATCGAGCGTGAACTTCAGCTTGCTCGGGCCGTCCAGGCGGTAAACCTGCGGATTGCCCTGCAGCAGACCGATCAGATAGCCGGGATCGACGCGGTTATTGTCGCCGAACTCGATAAAGCCGCCGCGCTCGTTGCTCTCGATGCGTTTGATCCCCAGCTTCTGCGCATGCAGGCGCAGCGCCGCGCACTGCAACAGGTTGCGCGCCGCATCCGGCAACTGGCCGAAGCGGTCGATCAGCTCGACCTTCAGCTCGTCAAGCTCACCGTCGTTCTTCGCGCTGGCGATGCGCTTATACAGTGACAGGCGGGTATTGACGTCGGGAATGAAATCTTCCGGCAGCAGCGCCGGCATGCGCAACTCTACCTCGGTCTGGTTGCTGGTGAGATCTTCCAGCGACGGTTCGCGGCCGTTTTTCAACGCGTCGACGGCGCTTTCCAGCAGCTCCATATAGAGCGAGAAGCCGACGGTGGTCATCTGGCCGCTCTGGTCTTCGCCCAGCAGTTCGCCGGCGCCGCGGATCTCCAGATCGTGAGTCGCCAGCGCGAAACCGGCACCGAGATCTTCCAGCGACGCGATGGCCTCGAGCCGTTTATGAGCGTCGGTGCCCATGGCTTTCGGGTTTGGCGTCAACAGATAGGCGTAAGCCTGATGGTGGGAACGCCCGACGCGGCCGCGCAGTTGGTGCAGCTGCGCCAGGCCGAAGCGATCGGCCCGCTCGATGATGATGGTGTTGGCGCTGGGGATATCGATGCCGGTTTCGATGATGGTCGTGCACACCAGCACGTTGAAGCGCTGGTGGTGGAAATCGTTCATCACCCGTTCCAGATCGCGTTCGCGCATCTGACCGTGACCGATGGCGATGCGCGCCTCCGGCACCAGCTCAGCCAGGCGTTGCGCCGCTTTCTCGATGTTTTCCACGTCGTTGTAGAGGTAGTAAACCTGGCCGCCGCGCAGCACTTCGCGCAGGATCGCCTCGCGCACCACCAGACTGTCGTATTCGCGCACGAAGGTCTTCACCGCCAGCCGGCGCGCCGGCGGAGTGGCGATGATCGACAGATCGCGCATGCCGCTCATCGCCATGTTCAGCGTACGCGGGATCGGCGTGGCGGTCAGCGTCAGGATATCGACGTCGGCGCGCATCGCTTTGATGCGCTCCTTGTGGCGCACGCCAAAGCGGTGTTCTTCATCGACGATCAGCAGCCCCAAATCCTTCCAGCGCAGATCGCTCTGCAGCAGTTTGTGGGTGCCGATGATGATGTCCACTTTGCCATCGGCCGCGTCGTCCAGCACCTGCTGCTGCTCTTTGGCGCTGCGGAAGCGCGACATCATCTCGATGCGGATCGGCCAGGTGGCGAAGCGATCGCGGAAGTTGTCGAAGTGCTGCTGTGCCAGCAGGGTGGTCGGCACCAGCACCGCCACCTGCTTGCCGTTTTCCACCGCCAGGAAGGCGGCGCGCATCGCCACTTCGGTTTTGCCGAAGCCGACGTCGCCACACACCAGGCGGTCCATCGCCAGCGGCTGGCACATGTCGCTCAGCACCGCGTTGATCGCCTGTTCCTGATCCGGCGTGGTTTCGAACGGGAAGGTCTGGCAGAACAGCTGGTATTGTTCGCGGTTATGCTTGAAGGCGAAACCGGCCTTGGCGGCGCGCTGGGCGTAAATATCCAGCAGCTCCGCCGCGACGTCGCGCACCCGTTCGGCCGCTTTTTGCCGCGCGCGTGTCCAGGCGTCGCCGCCCAGTTTGTGCAACGGAGCGTTTTCATCCGCGCCGCCGGCGTAGCGGCTGATCAGATGCAGCGAAGACACCGGTACGTACAGCTTGTCCTCACCGGCGTAGGAGAGGATCAGGTATTCAGCCTTGATGCCGCCGGCTTCCAGCGTGGTCAGGCCGACATAGCGGCCAACGCCGTGCTCCAGGTGCACCACCGGCTGGCCGGGATGCAGCTCCGCCAGGTTGCGGATCAGGGTATCGGTGTTGATGGTGCGCCGGTTGTCCTGCCGGCGGCGGCTGACGCGCTCGCCGAGCAGATCGCTTTCGCAGATCAGTGCACGCTGGCGCAGGCCGTCGAGGAAGCCGTGTTCGGCGGCGCCGACCATCATGTAACGGCCCGCGGTTTCCGCCTGATCGAGACGCTGGATCAGCGCCGGCGCCAGCTTGATGCGGCCGAGCAGATCCTGCAGCGTTTCACGCCGCCCCTCGCTCTCGACGGAGAAAATCACGCTGCCGACGAAGCCTTCGATAAAGCGCCGCAGATTATCCAGCGGGGATTTATGCTGCGCCTGTACCGCCAGATCGGGCAGGGCATGGTAATCCAGATTGGTATTGCCGGCCTTGGCCGGCAGCTCATCGGTTTTCAGCGCGATGCGCGGCCAGGCTTTCAGCTCGCCGAACAGCGCGTCAACGCGCAGCCACAGCGTATCCGGCGCCAGCAGCGGGCGCATCGGATCGACGCGGCGGCTTTCGTAACGCTGGTTGACGTCCTGCCAGAAGCGCTCGGCGGCGCCCTCCAGATCGCCGGTATTGACGATCAGCGTATTGGCCGGCAGGTAGCTGAACAGCGATGGCAGCGGCTGGCTGAAGAACAGCGGCTGCCAGTATTCGATACCGGCGGGCCAGGCGCTTTTGCTGACCTGCTGATAGATGTGCTCGGCGTCGCGACGCACCTCAAACTGCTCGCGCCACTGGCTGCGGAACAGCTCGATGGCGTTCTTGTCGGTGGGGAACTCGTGGGCCGGCAACAGATTGATGGCCTCGACTTCGCTCAGCGTGCGCTGGGTATCGACGTCGAAGATGCGCAGGCTGTCGATTTCGTCATCGAAGAAGTCGATGCGGTAAGGCTCATCGCTGCCCATCGGGTAAAGATCGAGCAATGCGCCGCGGGTGGCGAATTCGCCGTGCTCCATCACCTGATCGACGCTGCGGTAACCGGCCTGTTCCAGCTGCGCGCGCAGCTTATCGCGCGACAGGCGCTGGCCTTTCTTCATCACCAGCGCGTGGCCGTGCAGGAATTCGTGCGGGCAGACGCGCTGCATCAGGGTGTTGACCGGCAGAATGATCACGCCGCGCGCCATGGTCGGCAGGTGATACAGGCTCGACAAACGATCCGAGATGATTTCCTGATGCGGCGAGAAGCTGTCGTACGGCAGGGTTTCCCAGTCGGACAGCGTGGTCACCATCTGGTCGGTGAACTGCTGGATCTCGTCGCGCAGCCGCAGGGCGTTTTGCATATCCGGCGCGATCAGCATCACCGGGCCAGGGTGGCGCTCGACGATCTCGGCGCACTCCACGGCGCAGGCCGCGCCGGTCAGTTGCCCCAGCTGGCGCAGATCGCCCGCGCGATCGGGCAGAGAATAACGAGGGGATGAAGAACGGTTACGGCTATCGGAAGTGCTCATTCAGGTATCTTTAATCAATGTGTTAGAGGGCGTCCCGGCACGGATAACCCAGTGCTTTTATGCTGTTTATAGTAGCCCAGCGGCCGGCAAACTGACATCGATAAAAGTGCCCTATCTCGTTAGTTATCGGGGCGACGATGCACGCAAGCGCGACGCCAACAAGGCGTCGCCGGGAGGAAAGATAGAACGCCAGTCAGCGCAAGATTAGCGCTTTTGATATTCGTCAAAGGACAAGTAATCCGTATTCAGCACAATTGACTCTTTGCGCGAAATAATCTTGGCCGGCATGCCTGCCACGATGCAGTTTGGCTCAATGTCACTGGTGACAACGGAGTTGGCGCCAATCGTCACATTGTCACCGATAGTGACCGGACCAACGATCTTGGCTCCGGCTGCAATGGTGACGTTATCGCCGATAGTGGCGACGTCTTCACGGCTTTTGAAGAGGTTGTTGCCGATGGTCACACCTTGCAGGATGGTGCAATTTTTACCAATCTTCACGTTGGGATGGATAACGATGCCGCCGAAGTGCGGAATAAGCAGGCCTTCACCGATACTGGCCTGATGGGGAATTTCGATGCCATATTTTATCTGCAGGCGCTTGAGATTTTTCACCAGTAGACGAAAACAAATTCTCTCAAAGATATTGCGTTTTTTGGCGTGAAAATCATTGTGCAGCCGCAAGGTGAAAATGTAGTTAAAGCCGACGTAGTTCTGTTGGAAAAGGGACTTGATTAGCCTTGCGATGCCGGACTTTCTGCTCGCGCGAAAGAAGTCGGCATAGATTTTATATTTTGTTTCCGTTCTCATTGATTGCCCTTGCGTTTAACCGATAACTATCATCAACTTTGTCAATGTTGACAGATAGTAGCATAGGGTGAAATCGCTGGCGATCCTGCGCGCAGAACCTTGAGTGAAACCCGCTTGGCCGGCGGCGTGTTGCAACGGTGGGAAACGGCAATGTGGCCAGTGCCTGGTGAGTTACAGAAGCAAACGCGATATCGCAGGTCTCACTATCATTTTCAGAAGAAACTGAGGCGGAACGCCGCAAGTATTTTGCCGATTCACTAAAAACAGTTAAGTGTAAACAAGGGGTTATCCGAGATGGGAAGGCCGGATTCGTACTGCTGTAAGAATCGTAAAAATCTTTATTTTTCATTTAATTGTTTTCAGGGCGACGATATAATCCATGATCACTTTGCTTAAGCCACGGCTATCAAACGGATTTCATGTATCAACCTGTCGCGTTATTCATTGGCCTGCGCTACATGCGCGGGCGAGCCTCAGACCGCTTCGGGCGGTTTGTTTCCTGGCTTTCCACCATCGGCATTACGCTGGGGGTGATGGCGTTGGTCACCGTGCTGTCGGTGATGAACGGATTCGAAAAGGATCTGGAAAACAACATTCTCGGCCTGATGCCGCAGGCGTTGGTCACCAGTCCGCAAGGATCGGTCAACCCGCAGCAGCTGCCGGCCTCCGAGGTGCAGAAGCTGCAGGGCGTCACGCGCGTCGCGCCGCTGACCACCGGTGACGTGGTGCTGCAAAGCGCCCGCAGCGTGGCGGTCGGGGTAATGCTCGGCGTCAATCCCGACGAGGCCGATCCGCTGACCCCATATCTGGTCAACGTCAAGCAACAGCAGCTGCAGCCGGGCCAGTACAACATCATCATCGGCGAACAGCTGGCGGGGCAACTTGGTGTCAAGCGCGGCGATTCGCTGCGCGTGATGGTGCCGAGCGCCAGCCAGTTCACGCCAATGGGCCGCATTCCCAGCCAGCGCCTGTTCACTCTCATCGGCACCTTCCACGCCAACAGCGAGGTGGACGGCTATCAGCTGCTGGTCAACCAACAGGACGCTTCGCGCCTGATGCGCTACCCGGCCGGCAACATCACCGGCTGGCGCCTGTTCCTGCAACAGCCGCTGACGGTCGATACCCTCAGCCAACAGGCGCTGCCGGCGGGCACCGTCTGGAAAGACTGGCGCGATCGCAAGGGCGAGCTGTTCCAGGCGGTGCGTATGGAGAAGAACATGATGGGGCTGCTGCTCAGTCTGATCGTGGCGGTGGCGGCGTTTAACATCATTACCTCGCTCGGCCTGCTGGTGATGGAGAAGCAGGGCGAGGTCGCCATTCTGCAGACCCAGGGGCTGACCCGCCGCCAGATCATGTCGGTATTTATGGTGCAGGGCGCCAGCGCCGGCATCATCGGTTCGCTGCTCGGCACGCTGCTCGGCGTGCTGCTGGCCACCAACCTGAATAACCTGATGCCGATCCTCGGCGCCTTGATCGACGGCGCTTCGCTGCCGGTGGCGGTCGATCCGCTGCAGGTGACGATCATCGCCGTGGTGGCGATGGCGGTTTCCCTGTTGTCCACGCTCTATCCTTCATGGCGCGCTGCCGCCGTACAACCCGCTGAGGCTTTACGTTATGAGTAACCATCTTTTGCTGCAGTGTGACAACCTGTGCAAGACCTATCAGGAAGGCAATCTGCACACCGACGTGCTGCGCAACGTCAGCTTTGCCATGCAGCAGGGCGAGATGATGGCGATCGTCGGCAGCTCGGGTTCCGGCAAGAGCACCCTGTTGCACTTGCTGGGCGGGCTGGACTCGCCGACCTCCGGCGAGGTGATCTTCAAGGGCGAATCGCTGAACGCCATGTCTTCGGCGGCCAAGGCCGAGCTGCGCAACCGCCAGCTGGGCTTCATCTATCAGTTCCACCATCTGTTGCCGGACTTCACCGCGCTGGAAAACGCCGCCATGCCGCTCTTGATCGGCGGCGCCAAGCCGGCGCAGGCGCAGGAGAAGGCGCGGGAGATGCTGGCGGCGGTCGGGCTGGAAAAACGCAGCAAGCACCGCCCGTCCGAGCTCTCCGGCGGCGAGCGTCAGCGCGTGGCGATCGCGCGCGCGTTGGTCAACAACCCGGCGTTGGTGCTGGCGGACGAACCGACCGGTAACCTGGATAAACGCACCGCGGACAGCATCTTCGATCTGCTCGGCGAGCTGAACGTGCGCCAGGGCACCGCTTTCCTGGTGGTGACGCACGATCTGCAGCTGGCCAAGCGCCTGAGCCGCCAGCTGGAAATGGCCGACGGCCACCTGCAGGCGCAGCTGACCCTGATGGGGGCCGAGTAATGGCGGGAGCCTCACTGTCCTTCCTGACGGCCCTGCGTTTCAGCCGCGGCCGTAAACGCGGCGGCATGGTGTCGCTGATCTCGGTCATCTCCACCATCGGCATCGCGCTGGGGGTGGCGGTGCTGATCGTCGGGCTGAGCGCGATGAACGGTTTTGAGCGCGAGCTGAAGAACCGCATTCTGGCGGTGGTGCCGCACGGCGAGCTTGAGCCGGTCAATCAGCCGTTCAGCGGCTGGCCGTCGATTCTGCAGCGGGTGGAAAAGGTGCCGGGCATTTTGGCCGCCGCGCCGTACATCAATTTCACCGGCCTGATGGAAAACGGCGCGCAGCTGCGCGCGGTGGAAGTCAAAGGTGTGGATCCGCAGCAGGAGAGCCGGCTGAGCGCGCTGCCGCAGTATGTGCAGGGCGACGCCTGGGCCAACTTCAAGCCCGGCGAGCAGCAGGTGATCCTCGGCAAGGGCGTGGCCGACGCACTGGGCGTTAAACAGGGCACCTATGTGACGGTGATGATCCCCAACAGCGACCCGGAAATGAAGCTGCTGCAGCCGAAGCGCATTCGCCTGCATGTGACCGGCATTTTGCAGCTCAGCGGCCAGCTCGATCACAGCCTGGCGCTGGTGCCGCTGGCCGACGCGCAGCAGTATCTCGACATGGGTGACAGCGTCACGGGTATCGCGCTCAAGATGAACGACGTGTTCGCCGCCAATAAACTGGTGCGCGACGCCGGCGAAGTGACCAATTCTTATATCTACATCAAAAGCTGGATCGGCAAGTACGGCTACATGTACCGCGACATCCAGATGATCCGCGCCATCATGTATCTGGCGATGGTGCTGGTGATCGGCGTGGCCTGCTTCAACATCGTCTCCACGCTGGTGATGGCGGTGAAAGACAAAAGCGCCGACATCGCGGTGCTGCGCACCCTGGGCGCTAAAGACGGCTTTATCCGCGCCATCTTCATCTGGTACGGGCTGTTGGCCGGGCTGCTGGGCAGCCTGAGCGGCGTGGTGATCGGGGTGATCGCCTCGCTGCAGCTGACTAACATTATCCGCGGCATCGAGAAACTGGTCGGTCATTCCTTCCTGTCGGGCGATATCTACTTCATCGACTTCCTGCCTTCCGAGCTGCACTGGCTGGACGTGCTGATCGTGCTGGCGACCGCCATTGTGCTGAGCCTGTTGGCCAGTTGGTATCCGGCGAGGCGCGCAAGCCGCATCGATCCGGCGCGGGTGCTGAGCGGACAATAACACCAACGGGGAGGCAGCGATGCCGCCCCGTTTTTTTAGCCTGGGGATGGGTTATGTACTACGGTTTCGATATGGGCGGCACCAAGATTGAGCTGGGGGTGTTCGACGACAACCTGCAGCGCATTTGGCAAAAGCGAGTGCCGACGCCACGTGAAGACTACCGGCAACTGCTGGCCACGCTGTGCGATCTGACCCTTGAGGCGGATGCGTTTTGCGGCCGGCGCGGCAGCGTCGGCATCGGCATACCGGGCCTGCCCAATGACGATGATGGCACGCTGTTTACCGCCAACGTGCCGGCGGCGATGGGGCGTCCGCTGCCGCGCGATCTGGCGGCGCTGATCGGGCGCGAGGTGCGCGTCGATAACGACGCCAACTGCTTTGCGCTGTCGGAAGCCTGGGACGACGAGTTCCGCCGCTACCCGACGGTGCTGGGCATCATCCTCGGCACCGGCGTGGGCGGCGGCCTGATCGTCGATGGCAAGACGGTGCCTGGGCGCAACTATATCGCCGGCGAGTTCGGCCATTTGCGCCTGCCGGTGGACGCGCTCGAGGTGCTGGGGCGTGATGTGCCTCGCGTTGCCTGCGGGTGCGGCCATCAGGGTTGCATTGAAAATTACATATCGGGCCGCGGTTTCGAATGGATGTACGCCCATTTCTATGGCCGGTGCTTGCCTGCCATCGAGATCATTGCCCATTATCAGGCAGGTGAGCCGCAGGCGGTGGCTCACGTCGACCGCTTTATGGACGTGCTGGCGATCTGCCTGGGTAACCTGCTGACGGTGCTGGATCCGCATCTGGTGGTGATCGGCGGCGGGCTGTCGAATTTCGACGCCATTTACCAGGCGTTGCCGCAGCGGCTGCCGGCGCACCTGCTGCGGGTGGCCCGGCTGCCGCGCATCGAGAAGGCGCGCTATGGCGACGCCGGCGGCGTGCGCGGCGCGGCGTTCCTCAATTTGGCGCGCCCAACGTAATGGGCGTTGAGGCCGGGCGTGAATGTATGCAGCCAACAACGCCGCAACGTCCAGTAAGAAGGGTAAACAGGGAAAAGTAAGGAGAGAGTTAATGTACACTCGCCATCGGCTGTGTCAGTTTCGCAAGAGTAAGCATGTGCTGCATCAGCGCTTTCGTTCACGCATTTTTCATCGTGACACCATGGCGGCGGCCGAGCTGAAAAAGCCGTTTGTGGTGGTGTTGACCGGGGCCGGCATTTCGGCCGAGTCGGGCATTCGCACCTTCCGCGCCGCGGATGGGCTGTGGGAAGAGCACCGGGTGGAGGACGTCGCCACGCCGGAAGGTTTTCAGCGCGATCCGGCGCTGGTGCAGGCGTTTTACAATGAACGCCGCCGCCAGCTGCAGACGGAGGAGATCGCCCCGAACGCCGCACACCGCGCGTTGGCGGATTTGGAAGAGTGGTTGGGAGACAACTTCCTGCTGGTCACGCAAAACATTGATAACCTGCATGAGCGCGCCGGCAGCAAGCGGGTGCTGCACATGCACGGCGAACTGCTGAAGGTGCGTTGCACCCAGTCGGGGCAGGTGTTCGAATGGCCCGGCGATCTCAGCGTTGACGATCGTTGCCATTGCTGCCAGTTCCCGGCGCCGCTACGGCCGCACGTGGTGTGGTTCGGTGAGATGCCGCTGGGCATGGATGACATCTACCAGGCGCTGAGCAAGGCCGATTTCTTCGTCGCCATCGGCACCTCCGGCCATGTCTACCCGGCGGCCGGCTTCGTGCATGAGGCGCGGCTGGGCGGCGCTTACGCCATGGAGCTGAACCTGGAACCGAGCCAGGTAGAGAGCCAGTTCGATGAGAAACACTACGGTCTGGCCAGCGAAGTGGTGCCGCGTTTTGTGCACAAGTTCCTGGTGGGCAAGGTGGCGCGGGCCGACCGGCCCTGAGAAAGGCATCAGGGCGCAATGCGCGCCCTGATGGGATGGCGGGCGTATTAGCGCCCGGCTTTCAGCTTTTGGAAGTAGCTTTCGTACAGCGTGCTGGCGTCGCCGACGTCGTTTTGCCACTCGCCGTGCTCAATCACCGCCTTATCCGGGTAGAGTGACTTGTCGTTGGCGATCTCCGGCGACAGCAGCTTCTTTGCCGCCAGGTTCGGCGTCGGGTAACCGATGGTCTCCGCCACCTGCACCGCGATTTCCGGCCGCAGCAGGAAGTCGATCAGCTTCAGCGCCCCTTCGACGTTGCGCGCGTTGGCCGGAATGGCCAGGCTGTCCATCCAGAAGATCCCGCCTTCCTTCGGCCAGACGATCTCCAGCGGCGTGCCGGCCTGGCGCGCCACAAAGGCCGAGCCGTTCCACACCATGCCGACGTTGACTTCCCCTTCCATAAACGGGTTGCCCGGGTTGTCGGAGTTGAAGGCCAGCACGTTCGGCATCAATTTCTGCAGCTCGTGGTAGGCGGCTTCGATCTCTTTCGGGTCAGTGGTGTTGCCGGAATAACCCAGCTTGAGCAGCGCCATCTGGAACACTTCACGCGCGTCGTCGGTCAGCAGCAGGCGGCCTTTGTACTGCGGTTGCCACAGATCGGCCCAGGCGGTGACGGTGGACGGATCCTGCGCGTCGCTGTTGACGCCGATGGCGGTAGCGCCCCAGATGTAAGGAATGGAATAGTCGTTGTTGGGATCGAACGGCTTGTTCAGCAGGGTGGGATCGAGATCCTTGAAGTGGCTGAGCTTGCTCTTGTCGATTTTTTGCAGCATGCCTTCCTTGCTCATCTTGGCGATGAAGTAGGTGGAGGGCACCACCAGATCGTACGCGCCGTCCTTGTAGGTCTTCAGCTTGGCGTACATGCTTTCGTTGGATTCATAGGTGGAATAGATCACCTTGATGCCGGTTTCCTTGGTGAACTGCTCCAGCAACCCTGGCGGGACGTATTCAGTCCAGTTATAGAAGTACAGTGTTTTGCCGTCAGAGGCGTTTGCAGAGCAGAAACTCAGCGCCATCATCCCGGCTGCGAGCAGATGTGACCACTTTTTCATGCAGCGTATCCTTCAGCAGTAGTGAGCCGAACCCGTATGGGCTGCCGTTTTCGGCCGCGCCATACCCCAGAAAGGGGCCATTATAGGGGCCGGGGCGGGGTGGGTAAAGGCGGTTATCCCGCTGGCAAATCAAGGGGTTCAGCGCCTTAAAGCGCATCACAATTTGTGTGTCTCGCGCTGGACAGGCGGTGAAGCGCGTGCGAAACAATAATTTTGGCGAATAAACGAGGGCAGCGATGAATTTCAAACAGGTCTTCAGCCAGACTGAGCTCAGCAAGACGGATCTGACGATTTTGCACTGCATTCTCGACAACCCGGACGCCTGCATCGACGACGGCATCCGTGCGGTGTCCGCACGCTGCTACAGTTCCCCCTCGACGCTGGTGCGGCTGGCTAAAAAACTGGGCTTTCGCGGCTATCTCGAACTGGTCTATTTCATCAAATTCAACCTGACGATGGCGCCGGCTTACCAGGCGGAACGCGCTACGTCGGCGGCACCGCCGGCCCAGCAGGCGCAGTTTCTCGATCTGCTCGACAACGGCAAGATCCTGATCCACGGCAGCGGTTTTTCGCAGCTGGTGGCTCAATATATGTACAACAAGTTTATGACGCTGGGTGTAGACAGTTATCTGTCGCTGTGGCCGGATTTCGACATTCTTGACCGTGAGACGCGCTTTCGCTTCGACATGGTGATCGTGATTTCAAAGTCGGGCAACAGCGGCTCGGCGCTGAGCTGGAGCGAGGCGGTGAAGCGTAACCGCATCCTGCTGGCGGCCTTCTGCGGCGACGGCGACAGCCCGCTGGCGCAGCAGGCCGACATGACCTTTCTGTTTGAGGATCGGCAAAAATACGATCACGATATCTACTATCCCAACCCGTTTTTCGGCCACTGTCTGTTGGGATTCGAGAATGTGATCACCGCCTGGTTTGAACGACGCGGCCGCTGACGGCCGCACCGTTTAGCGCCAGTGCCCGGCATACGCGCGGTGGGCCTGCAGGTACTCCTCTACCAGCGTTTTCGCCAGCGAGTAGGAGTTGACCAGCGGGTGCACCATCAGCGCCTTGATGGCCAGTTGGCGGTTGCCGGTCAGGATCGCCGCCACCGCCAGCCGTTCGTACTCTTTCACCTGCGAAATCAGGTTTTTCTGGGTGTCGGGAATATCGCGCATTTTGACCGGCTGAATGCCGGCGCTGCTCAATTCGCAGCTGATTTCGATCACGTCATCCGGGTGCAGAAAATCGAGCGTGTCGCGGTTTTGCATCGACACCACCACGCGTTTTTGCCGGCCGCTGTTGACCGCCTCCAGAATGTCGATCGCCACCCCGGCATAGCCGCCGCTGTCCGGCTGCTCGATAAACTGTTGCAGCGTCAGCATCTCGCGCGTTTTCACCTTGCCCTGGTTGGACTCGCGCTGCATGTAGGAGTTTTCGCGCTGCAGATAATGGCTGAAATAGACAGAGAAGGCGTGTTCCAACTGGTGGGGGATGTCCAGCTCGCCTAACTCTGACAGCATTTGGCGGTTGATCGCCGCGATTTGTTCGCCGCGGGTCTCGCCGCCCGCGACGATGGCGGCGATCGCCTGCTCACGATAGTAGTAATAATAGAGATACTCGTTGAGCATCAAATTGTCCGACAGCGCCACCAACTCCGGCGAGAAGTATTTCATGCAGGTATCACGATACAGGCGCGGATCCGCCAGCAACCGTTCCGTGACCGGTTCGCCGTTGACGCGCGCATTGCGGAACCAGGAAAGATGGTTGAGGCCGAAGCAGTCGACGCTCAGTTGGTCTTCGCGGCAGTCCAGCAGCTCGGCCAGTTCGCGGATAAACTCGCTGGGGGCGTCGCAGATGCCATAGACCCGGCGCTGGAAGCCGGATTTGATGATCGCCTCGGTCACCATGCCGGAAGGATTGGTGAAGTTGAACAGGACCGCGTCCGGTGAGGAAACCTGTTCGATCAGGCGGCAATAGTCGAGGATCGCCGGAATCGAACGCATCGCCATGGCGAAGCCGCCGGCGCCGGTGGTTTCTTGCCCGAGCAACTGATGATTGAGCGCGATGCGCTCGTCATGGATGCGGCCTTCCTCGCCGCCGATGCGCAGGGTGGTGATGATGTAGTCGGCGCCTTGCAGCGCCTGGCGCGGATCGCTGCTGAGGCTGAAAGCAATGTCGCCGCGAATGCGCTGGAATACGCCCTGCGCGAGGGCGCCGTAGATCGCCAGATGGCGCTCATCGGTATCCATAAACACCACTTCGGTAATGCCGATGCGATGGGCGTTATAGGCGATGGATTTGGCGAGGAACGGGGAACGCACGCCGCCGCCGCCGAGAACGGTTAATTTCATTCGATATCTCCCATTAATAAAGCGTTAGAGTGTCGCTAAATATTTTTCTACCTGATTTTTGACCTTGCCGACCGTGACGCCGTAAATTACCTGCACTTCACGGCGATTCTTCACTACGCCTTTGGCGCCGGTGCTTTTTAACGCGGCTTCATCCACCCGTGTCATATCCTTTAATTCCACCCGCAGTCGGGTAAAACAGTTATCGACGGAAATAATGTTTTCCTTGCCGCCCAGCGCGCGAATAATGATGCCGCTCGGCTCGTCCGGGGTATTTTTGCGGTTCCGGTAATCCTGTTTGGAATAGAGTCTGACGTCCTGATCATCTTCACGGCCCGGCGTCTTCAGATTGAGCTTCAGCACCAGCGTTTTGAACACCAGGTAATACACCGCAAACTGCACCAGGCCGATGACCACGTACAGCGGCCAGCGGGTGAGGGAAACCGGCAGCGGCAGGTTATAGGCCAGGAACTCGACCAGCCCGCTGGCGCCCCAGGGGCGCACCTGGAACAGGTTGCAGACCACCTGCGACAGCGCGGTCAACACGGCGTGGATCACCCACAGCAGCGGAGAGATAAACAGGAAGGTGAACTCTATCGGCTCGGTGATGCCGACCAGGATCGAGGTGGTGATGGCCGGGATTAGAATCGCCTTGGCCAGCATTTTCTTTTCCGGCTTGGCGGTGTGATAGAAAGCCAATGCCGCGCCCGACAGGCCGAAGATGGTCACCATCCCTTGCTGCGAGAAGCGCAGCGCTTCGTTCATCAGCGGCGAGATGCTCGGGTCGCGCATATAGGCCAGGAAAATCGCCTGCGAGCCGGAGACGGTCTGGCCGTCCTGCACGATCGAACCGCCGATGCTGGTAAGCTGGAACGGCGACCAGATAAAGTGGTGCAGCCCGGTGGGGATCAGGAATTTCTCAAAGAAGCCGTAGACGAATACCCCGAGCGAGCCGGCGCTTTTCATAAAGCCGGTCAGCGCGATCAGGCCCTGTGAGATCGCCGGCCACAGGTAGCTGAAGGCGACGGCGTACAGCATGATGATCGGCGTCATGGCAATCAGCACCAGCTTGGCGCCGCCGTAGACCGAGAACACGCCGTTGAGTTCGACGTTGCACAGGCGGTTATGCACCCAGGCGATGGTGACGCCGAGGATAAGACCGAGGAAAATGCCCATATCCACCACGGTAAAACCCAGCAACTCCGTCTGCCCGGTGCCGTAATATTCGCCGTTGATCTTGGCCGCGACATGGCCGCTGAATTGCAGATAAGAGGCGTTGGCGCCGAGGAACATGATAAAGCACATCACGGCGACCAGCGCCGCTTCGCTTTTCTTGTCTTTGGCCAGACCGTAGGTAATGCCGATGCAGAAAATCAGCCCGAGGTTGCCGAATAATGGCCAGAAGGTATCGCCGATCATTTTACCGATAGAGAAGACGGCGGAATGTTCATTGATTAATGTGGCATTGGTGAGAATAGAACTGAGCGCCAGGATCAGACCGATTACCGGCAGGAAAAATATCGGCCCCATCATGGCTTTGGAGAAAAGCTGCAGCTTGCTTAAGATATTATCGATAATACCTTTCATGGCAGTTCCTTTTTATATTTTAATGGATGACGACGTTGCTGAATAAACTCCCTGGAAGCGAGAAAAAAATAAGGCACCTTGCCTGAGTTCAGTTATAGGGGGAAGTTTTCGCCGCTGCAATCGGCGGGGCGGAAATAGGCACCGATGGTCAGGGAGTGACAACCGGTGCCGGTTGTGAAGGGGATCACAACCGGGCGCCGCAGCGCCCGGCGGGATGGGTTACTCGGCCTTGGGCGAGCGATCGCGCATCACCCACTGGCTGGCGATCACCAGCACCAGCGACAGCAGCAGCAAAATGGTGGCCAGCGCGTTGACCTCCGGTGAGACGCCGACTTTCACCATCGAGTAGATCTTCAGCGGCAAGATCTCGTAGCTCGGCCCGGTGACGAAGGAGGAGACCACCACGTCGTCCATCGACAGGGTGAAGCTCAGCAACCAGCCGGCCGCTACCGCCGGCAATGCCAACGGCAGGATGATCTTGCGCAGAATGGTGAACTCGCTTGCGCCGAGATCGCGCGCGGCTTCCAGCATCTTCACGTCGAAGCCTTTCAGGCGCGCGTAGACGGTCACCACCACGAACGGCAGGCAGAAGGTGATGTGCGAGAACAGCAACGACCAGAAGCCGAGCGAAATGCCCAGCAGCATGAACAGCACCAGCAGCGAGATGGCCATCACGATGTCCGGCGACATCATCACCACGAACAGCATGCCGCCGACAAACGGTTTGCCGCGGAAGCGGTAGCGGTACAGCGCCACCGCGGTCAGCGAGCCGATCAGCGTGGCGAAGGTGGCGGAGAGCACCGCCATGGTCAGCGAGTGGCCCGCGGCCTGCAGCAGGCTGTCGTTATTCAGCAGGGTGCTGTACCACTTGGTGGTAAACCCTTGCCAATTGATGCCGAAGCGCGAGGCGTTGAAGGAGTTGACGATCAGGATGACGATCGGGATATACAGATAGGCGTATACCAGCGTCATAAAGCCGCCGCGCAGCAGACGTCCGATCATGCCAGATCCTCCTTCTTGTTCAGCAGGCGTGCGGCCCGGTAATAAACCAGCAGCAACAGACCCATCACCAGCGTCAGGCAGATGCTGGTGGCCGCGCCGAACGGCCAGTCGCGGATATTGAGGAACTGGCTTTTAATCACGTTGCCGATCAGCAGGTTTTTGGCGCCGCCCATCAGATCGGCGACGAAAAACAGCCCCATCGCCGGCAGCACCACCAGCAGGCAGCCGGCGATAATGCCCGGCATGGTCAGCGGCACGATGATGCGGATAAAGGTTTGCAGCTTGCTGGCGCCGAGGTCGCGCGCCGCCTCCAGGCAGGACTTATCGAGCTTTTCGATGCTGGAGTAGAGCGGCATCACCATAAACGGCAACAGGATATACACCAGGCCGAGGACGACCGCTTCCGAGGTGTACATGATGCGCAGCGGCTTGTCGATGACGCCGATCCACAGCAGCGCGTCGTTGAGATAGCCGCGGGTGCTGAGAAACAGCTTCAGGCCGTAGATGCGGATCAGCGAGTTGGTCCAGAAGGGCACGATCAGCAGAAACAGCAGCAGCGGCCGCACCTTCTGCGGCAACCGCGCCAGGATAAAGGCGAACGGATAGCCGATCGCCAGGCAGCACAGGGTGGCGATCAGCGCCATGTTCAGCGAGTGCAGCAGCACCTGGGCGTACAACGGATCGAACAAGCGCCGGTAGTTGTCCAGCGTGAACACCATCTGCACCAGGTTGGCGTCGTCGCGGGTCAGGAAGCTGGCGCCGATGATCATCAGGTTCGGCATGAACACGAACAGCAACAGCCAGGCGACGACGCCGACGATCACCACATTCTGGAAGACTTTACGCGATTTCTTCATCGGCCAGCACCACCTCCCAGCTTTCAACCCAGGTTACCGCCATCTTCTGATTGAGCGAGTGATCGACGTCCGGATCGTCTTCGTTGAAGAACTCGCTGACCATCACCGTTTTGCCGCTCTCCAGCTCGACCACCGATTCCAGCGTCATGCCTTTGTAGTTGCGCTCGCGCACGTAGCCGATCAGCCCGTCGTGCTGCGCGCTGTCGTTCACTTCTTCCACCCGCAGATCCTCCGGACGCAGCAGCACCTTCAGCTTTTGGCCCGGCTCTACCGGCAGATCGGCGTAGATGTCGCACTCGCGGCCTTCCACGTTGGCGCGCACCCGCTGCGGATCGAGGCGTTGCAGGACCACCGCGTCGAAGATGTTGATCTCGCCGATGAAGCTGGCGACGAACAGGTTCTTCGGCTCTTCGTAGATCTCACGCGGCGTGCCGTCCTGCTCAATGCGGCCTTCGCGCATCACCACGATGCGATCCGACATGGTGAGCGCTTCTTCCTGATCGTGGGTGACGAACACGAAGGTGATGCCCAGTTTGCGCTGCAGCGCTTTCAGTTCGTTCTGCATCTGCTTGCGCAGCTTGTAGTCCAGCGCCGACAGCGATTCGTCCAGCAGCAGCACCTTCGGCTTGTTGACCACCGCGCGGGCGATGGCCACGCGCTGCTGTTGGCCGCCGGAGAGCTGGCCCGGCCGCCGCTTGGCAAAGTCGTCCAGCTGCACCATGCGCAGCGCCTCTTCGACGCGCGGCGTCAGTTCCGCCGCCAGCACCTTTTGCATGCGCAGGCCGAAGGCGACGTTGTCGAACACCGACATGTGCGGAAACAGAGCGTAGCTTTGAAACACGGTGTTGACGTGGCGATGTTCGGCCGGAATGGCGGTGATGTCCTGGCCGTCGAGCACGATGCGGCCCACATCGGCGTCTTCCAGACCGGCGATCAGGCGCAGCACCGTGGTTTTGCCACAGCCGGAGGGGCCGAGAATGGTGAGGAATTCGCCGTGGTTAATCGTCAGATCCAGATCGGCAATGATGGTTTTGCCATCGAACGCTTTGCTCAGGGCATGCAGTTCAACAAGGGGAGTCGGAGAGGATGTCTCAGTCATTTATCGTATTACTCTATCCCGTGGGCTAATGCAGATAGAACCGCAACTGGAAAAGACTGCCGGAGCTTGCGGGATACCCGCTGATCAAATGAAGCTCAAACCAGTTACGCCAATGGAAATTTTTCGAGCGCGCATGATAGACGCTGAATGCCGGAATTGAAAGCCGATCCGGCCCAGATGCCGCGTTTTTCATCATGATAGCGACAAATGACCCTGTGATGACAGCATTATTCCCCTCAGAAATCATCACAAAGATTAATGATATTGGCGAATTCTGGTTAAAAATGACCTGACGCAATATTTGATCCTGATCGGTTCCGCATAATGAAACGCGATATTCTGAGGGGCCGCTACCATGGACAAATTACTTGACCGCTTTTTCAACTACGTCTCTTTCGACACCCAGTCCAAAGCGAACGTAAAGCATGTGCCGAGCACCGACGGGCAGTTGAAGCTGGCGCGTGCATTGCAGCAGGAAATGATCGCGCTCGGCTTCGAGCGGGTGTCGCTCAGCGAACACGGCTGCGTGATGGGCACCTGGCCGGGTAACGTCGCCTGGCCGGTGCCGGCGGTCGGTTTCATCGCCCATCTGGATACTTCGCCGGATTTCAGCGGTAAACACGTCAATCCGCAGATCGTCGAGAACTATCGCGGCGGCGACATTGCGCTCGGCATCGGTGATGAAGTGCTGTCGCCGGTGATGTTCCCGATCCTGCACCAGATGCTGGGGCAGACGCTGATCACCACCGACGGCAAAACGCTGCTGGGCGCCGACGACAAGGCGGGCATCGCCGAGATCCTCACCGCCATGGTGCGCCTGCGCGCGCGCAAGATCCCGCACGGCGACATCCGCGTGGCCTTCACTCCGGACGAGGAGGTGGGCAAGGGGGCGCAGCTGTTCGACGTGGCGGCCTTCAATGCGGAATGGGCCTACACGGTGGACGGCGGCGGCGTCGGGGAGCTGGAGTGCGAAAACTTCAACGCCGCCTCGGTGACGATCAAAATCCTCGGCAACAGCGTACACCCCGGCAGCGCCA
This sequence comes from Serratia sp. PGPR-27, assembly GCF_022678525.1. NCBI lineage: Bacteria > Pseudomonadati > Pseudomonadota > Gammaproteobacteria > Enterobacterales > Yersiniaceae > Serratia > Serratia sp. PGPR-27. The sequence goes on from NZ_JALBYS010000015.1 coordinate 101,126, forward strand.
AGGGGGTGATGGTCAACGCGCTGTCGCTGGCGACCCGCATTCATCTGGCGCTGCCGGCGGACGAAGCGCCGGAGACCACCGAAGGCTACCAGGGCTTTTATCATCTCAGCAGCATCAAGGGCAGCGTGGAGCGCGCCGAAATGCACTACATTCTGCGCGACTTCGAGCGCGAAGGGTTCGAGGCGCGCAAGCGCAAGATGGTGGACATCGCTCGCGAGATCGGCAAAGGCCTGCCGCGCGATTGCTATATCGAAGTCAGCATCGAAGACAGCTATTACAACATGCGCGAACAGGTGGCGGAGCACCCGCACGTGATCGCTCTGGCGCAGCAGGCGATGCGCGATTGCGACATCGAACCGGTGATGAAGCCGATCCGCGGCGGCACCGACGGCGCGCAGCTGTCGTTCCGCGGCCTGCCGTGCCCGAACCTGTTCACCGGCGGCTACAACTACCACGGCAAGCACGAGTTCGTGACGCTGGAAGGCATGGAGCAAGCGGTGGCGGTGATCATGCGCATCGCGGCGCTGGCCGCCGAGCGGGCGCGGTAAACACCTTCGTTCCCCGGCCGGCTTGGCCCGCCCTCCTGATACAAGTCTCGTGGGCTCGGAGATGTGTATAAGAGACAGGGCTTGGCCGGCCCGACTATGCTTTTCTGATCCGCCCGGCGGGGCCCAGCGCGCCCGCCGTTATCTTCTTCTTCTGTTCTCTTTATGGTTCCCAGTCTCATGGTTGTTTCGTTCACCACACAACCCGCGGTGAGGGAATCCCATTATCCTTCGAGATAAAATGCTGTTTATGCATACAGTGTGGCTGTGTGCTTAACCGGTTTTACAGCTTCGGTGCGGTGAGCCCAGTCGCCAGGGGATGCTGGGGGAATGAGCGCTGTTAACCGCCATCAAACAGGACGTAAGAGGGTAGCAATCATGGCAGAAGAAAAGAAAAATGCTCAGGTGATTAACGGCGTTAACGACGATATTACCGAACTGAAATCGCTGTCTACGCTGCGCCAGCGCGTGGTCAGCGACGGTGAAATCGTCTCCAAATCGGCCAATGGTTTTCGGCTGGCAAATGGCAATACCGGCGTGATGCTGCGTAATGATGGCCGCGATTTTTACGCGCTGGCGACGCCGGGCGGCCAAGCGCTTAACGGGCAGTGGAACACCTTGCGCCCGTTCTCATTCAATTTGGCGTCTGGCCGGGTTGCGATGCGCAATGGAGTGGATATTTCCGGCGGTGCGGTGGTGTCGCACAACGCGGGTATCTCCACTTCGACCACCGGCCCGACTCCGCTTATCAATGGTCAGGTTTATGATGCGGCTGCCATGCATACTAATTTTACCAGCGGCAACGTCACTACGGTGATGTTAATGGGCTCGCGGATTGTCGCTGGTAAAGAAAATTATGGATTGCTCTCTTATCGAGACTGGCAGGGTAACTGGAACGAACTGCAGGTAAGGCCCAACGCCGAGCTTTCTGTAGGGCAATTGACTAAACGCAACCCCGATGGATGGATTTGGGCTGCTGGGAACCGTAGTGTTGACAATGATAAGGGACGTATTACCAATGGATTGCATTTGCAGGGGCGATACGACCTGTATGCCAACCTTTATCATCATGAATTTGTCGGCTCTCACCATTCGCTGGTGCTGAATGTCGCCAACGGTGGTGGGCAAGGCTGGTACGAATTCCGTAATGATGGTAACGCCTACACCAACGGCGCCTGGCACAGCAGCTCCGATGCCCGCATGAAAACGGACATCACCCAAATTGCCGGTGCATTGGACAAGCTGGCCAATATTGGCGGCTACACCTACCTCAAACAGGGCGTGCCGGAGGCCGGGGTGATCGCTCAGGAAGTGGAGAGCGTATTGCCGCAGTCGGTCACCCAAACCGAATTAAAACTTAATGACGGCAGCGTGCTGAAGGATGCGCGGGGCATCAATATCAACGGCGTGGTGGCGTTGCTGGTTGAAGCGCTTAAGGAAGAGCGCTCACTTCGAGATGCCGAGCGCGAAGCATTTGAAGCTCGATTGGTTGCTTTGGAAAAAGCGATTGCGAACGCCTGATTAATAAAATTTTTGTAGGTTGCGCAGAGTATTAATCGATGGTGCTGCTGGCGATAAGCACTTAAGAATTTACTCTGCTGCCACATCAACGAAATAAAAGGACTGGCATATGAGTGGCGGAGATGGAAAAGACAGCCGTGGCCCAACGGGTGGAATTAAAGGGGGGGCTTCAGACCAGGGACCCAATGTAGGGCACGGTGGATCTATGGATATAAATATTCCTGGCATGGGGGATGTGCATATCGATGGAGTACATGGTTTAAATCCCGGTAAAGATAACAGTACCAACTGGGATGATGGTAAAGGGAACGGTAATGGCGGCAGGGACAGTAGCAGCAGTGGAGATTCCCTGGGGGCAGCGATACGGCGGCAGGTTAACGCTATCAAAAATGACCCTAAAGTTAATAATATACTGAAAGATTTACAAAAAAAGGTACGTGCGGTTACAACTTATGCAAAGGTAGCTTTGAAAAGTGTTGAGGCTGACGGAAAAATACAGGTGCAGGTTGGTGAAATTCGTACAACCGATGAAGCCGCCGTCAGCAAGGCTATTACCTCTGTCTCACAAGTTAAAAATGTACTTGGCGTGGGGTTGCCTGCTCAAGGCGGGATCGTGTTCGCCGGTAATATCGATACCCATCATAGAATCGGTAATTATCAGAACATACCCAACGGCAACAATAACGGCAACAATTCTGCCGCAGAGGATAAGGCGTCATTAGCCACCTATTCCGAGGTGCTTAATGGAAAAATCCCACCGGGTTTCTGGCTTGATAATAATAGGGTGATGACTGAAATTACGGAGCAATATGAAATCAACGGCGGCGGCAAAGGGAGCGATCGCACAGGTTACCGGCAACGTAATGTCGAAGTGCCTTCTTTGACATCGGCCTATCAACAATTTAAGCAGGTAGAACGAGAAGTGGCCGAAGAGGCCCGAAAGGCGGAAGAGGCTCGCAGAGCCGAAGAAGCTCGTAAGGCCGAAGAGGCTCGCAAAGCCGAGGAAGCCCGAAAGGCGGAAGATGCACGCAAGGTAGAAGCAGCCAGAAAAGCGTTGTTCGCCAAAGCGGGTATTATGGACGCTCCGGCGTATACGCCGGAAAAGCTAAAAGCGGCCAATGCGGCGTTGGCGGCAGCAGGTGCCATGGTGCTCAACCGTGCGCCCGCGATGCTGCAGACGTCGGTAATCGGGCAAGGCGTGATGACGACCACGAGCGAACTGGCCGGCTGGGCAGCGAGCGCGTCGTGGCGGGCAGCCTACGAAGTCGGCAGTATACGCGCCGGCACTGTGGTCGCTGCCGGATCGGTGCTGGGGGCTTTTGCCCTTGGTTTCTACCCGACGGAGGTCGGTGCAGGGAGCGACCGGGTACCCGGGCGGGATGTCAATCTGTTTGCCCTCCAGGCGAGCCTGGCGGCAGCGGGCCGGGCGACCATCCAGCCCGGCATGACCTCGGTCGATTTGCCGGTGCGCGGGTTTATCACCACCGACGACGACGGGAGACAGAGCGTCAACTTTGTCAGGACAGGCGTCGGCGGCGTATCGCCGAGTGTGCCGGTATTCAGACCCGTTCGCGATGAGCTGACAGGGCTGGACAAAATCACGCTGCCAGCGGTGGTGGGCGCACCGGCCAGAACGATACTGATCAACCCGGTGCCGACTGGGCCGGCCGCGCCGGCGCATACCGGCAACGGCTCACCGGGGCCTAAATCGCCAGTGCATACCGGCACCGGCATCAGGCAGGCGGACAGCATCGTGGTCA
>NZ_JALBYS010000016.1:0-104253 GCF_022678525.1 Serratia sp. PGPR-27
GGGGAAGGATGAGAAGCTTCGACCAAGGTTCGAGTCTCACGCAGTGAGACAACGCGCTTCAGCGCGGCCCGCAGGGTGAGTCGCGCAGCGACGAATCATCCTTCCCCCACCACCACCTTTTGCAGAAAATTCCAAACCCTACTTAAAACACGTTGCATCCAATGTTCTCGTATCAATAAATCAAGTTATCTCCCCTTATCGCCGCTTTCACCTTGATGTTTTATCTCCTCTCTCCCAGCCGTAACTTGAACTCCGGCCGACAATTCGCTATACCACTGGCTTCTTTAGTGCAGTAAGGAACAGGTGGATGCGAAACAATATTTGCGTTTTTTGTGGCGCCAGCGAAGGCGTCAATCCCGCTTATGCCGAGCAGGCTCGTCAACTGGGGCAACTGCTGGCCGCACAGGGGCGCCGTTTAATCTATGGCGGCGGCAAAAAAGGATTGATGGGGATCGTGGCAGACGCGGTGTTGGCCGCAGGCGGTGAAGCGGTCGGCATTATCCCCGAACGCCTGGTTGAAGCGGAAACGGCGCATCGCGGCCTGACTGAATTGGAAGTGGTGTCAGACATGCATACGCGCAAAGCCCGTATGGCAGCGCTGGCGGACAGTTTTATCGCCCTGCCCGGCGGCATCGGCACGCTGGAAGAGCTGTTTGAAATCTGGACCTGGGGGCAAATCGGCTATCACAACAAGCCGGTCGGCCTGCTGAACGTCAACGGATTCTACCGCCCGCTGAGCCAGTTCCTCGAGCACGTCGCCGATCAGGGCTTTATGCGTCACGACTATCTCGGCACCCTTCACATCAGCGAATCGGCACAGACGCTGCTGCAACAGTTTGACGACTATCAACCTAAAAATTACGACCGCTGGGCGAAATAAACCCGCTGCGCAGTCAGCGGTCCTGCCGCTGTCTGCGTTACATTTCCCGCCAAACTCTGCTACTATCACAGCACATTTTTCTCGTGAAAACGGCACCGCTCATGAAGTTTGTCTCTTTTAATATCAATGGACTGCGCGCGCGTCCGCATCAGCTGGCGGCAATTATCGAACAGCACCAGCCCGACGTGATCGGTCTGCAGGAAACCAAAGTTCACGATGACATGTTCCCATTGGAAGAAGTCAGCCAGCACGGCTATCACGTGTTCTATCACGGGCAAAAAGGCCATTACGGCGTGGCGCTGCTGACCAAAGCGGAGCCCCTGGCCGTACGCCGCGGTTTCCCAACCGATGAAGAAGACGCGCAGCGTCGCATCATCATGGCCGATCTGGCTACGCCGCAGGGCACGCTGACGGTGATCAATGGCTACTTCCCGCAAGGTGAAAGCCGCGACCATCCGATCAAATTCCCGGCTAAAACACGCTTTTATCAGGATCTGCAAAACTACCTGGAGCAGCAGCTGTCGGCGGAATCCCCGGTGCTGATCATGGGCGACATGAATATCAGCCCGAGTGATTACGATATCGGCATCGGCGAAGACAACCGCAAACGCTGGCTGCGCACCGGCAAGTGCTCCTTCCTGCCGGAAGAGCGCGAATGGATGGATCGCCTGCTGAACTGGGGCCTGGTGGATACCTATCGCCACGCCAACCCGGGGCGCAACGACGAGTTTTCATGGTTCGACTACCGCTCCAAAGGGTTCGACGACAACCGCGGCCTGCGTATCGATCTGCTGCTGGCCAGCACCCCGCTGGCTTCGCGCTGCATCGCCACCGGCATTGATTACCAAACCCGCGGCATGGAGAAACCTTCCGACCATGCGCCGGTCTGGGCGGAATTCACGCTGTAACCCCATCCCCCCGGCGCTCGCCGGGGTTTTATTCTGTGAAGCCAATGAAAATTATCGACGTAGTAGCCGCCATTCTGGAACAAAATGGGCGTATTTTGCTGGCCCAGCGCGGCGCAGGCAGCGATCAAGCCGGCCTGTGGGAGTTTCCCGGCGGCAAGGTTGAAACCGGCGAAAGCCAGCCGGAGGCGCTGACGCGCGAGCTGGATGAAGAATTGGGGATTAGCGCCCGTATCGGCAACTATGTGGGCAGCAATCAGTGGCGGCAAGGCGAACGCATCATCCGACTGCATGCCTGGCGAGTCGCGGAGTTCTCCGGTGAACTGCAACAGCGCTGCCATTCGGAGCTGGTCTGGGTCACGCCGCAACAGGCGCAGGAATACCCCCTGGCGCCCGCTGACGTTCCACTGCTGGCGGATTATCTCGCCGCGCAAGGCGAGGCGCGCTGAGCGCGGTGACAGGTTACATCGTCACTTCTTTAATCGTACCCAAATCAAGGGGTTGGTGCCGATAGTATTAGGCTCACGCACGCACTGCAGCACTTCCCCTTCGACTTTGAGCACCGCCCCCTCGGAATAGTTCTGATTCTGGTAGACGCAACAACGGCTGCAGGGCTGCGCCGGCGGCGGATTGTCGCCGCTTTTGGCCGCGCCCCAGATCTCCGGCGAAACCGGTAGCACCACGTCCACATCGCCGCGATTGGCGGCGGCCAGGCCGGAAAACATCAGGGCCGCGGCAGCCAATACACCAGTGAGTCCACGCTTCATTCACTCTTCTCCTGCGCCTTGCCGGCGCTTTTCCTGCGTTTTTTGCCTCCGCTGGAGGGCGGCGGCGGCAATCCACGAAACGCCATGCTCGCCCGGCTCTGCTTGGCCTGATAAATCAGCTCTTGCAGCGTGCCGACCAACGGCTGCATAAAGTCCTGATAGCGGCAGGATTTCTCGCTGATTTGCGTCAGCGTGGCTTCCCAGTTGGCCGTCATATCAGGGCGCGCAGCAAGATCCGGCAGCGAGTGAATCAATGCGCGCCCGGTTTCGCTGGAGTGAATATAGCGTCCCTTCTTGTACAGAAACGCCCGCTTGAACAGCAATTCTATGATCCCCGCTCGCGTCGCTTCCGTACCTAAACCATCGGTCGCCCGCAGGATTTTCTTTAGCGCTTTATCTTGTACGAACCGCGCGATGCCGGTCATGGCCGACAACAGGCTGGCGTCAGTAAACGGCCGCGGCGGCTGCGTCTGGCGCTCCACCACTTCACCGCGCTCGCACAACAGCTCATCATCTTTAGCCACCACCGGCAGCGGCGCACCTTCGTTCTCCTCGTCGCGCTCCTTGCTGCCCAGCAGCGTACGCCAGCCGGCTTCCGCCAGGAATCGCGCCTTGGCGATAAATTTGCCGCCGGCGATATCCAGCTCGATCAGGCATTTGCGGAATACCGCATCCGGACAGAACTGCATCAGATACTGGCGCGCCACCAGCCCATACACGTTCCGCTCATCCTGCGTCAGATTAATCTTGCCGGCGCGGGCGGTGGGAATGATGGCGTGGTGCGCGTCGACCTTTTTATCGTCCCAGCAACGGTTGCGGCGATCGCTGTCGATCACCGGCTGCGGATACAGCTCGGGCTGGTGCACGCTGATGGCGTTCAGCACCGCGTGGCGGCCGGCGAAATGCTCTTCCGGCAGGTAGCGACAGTCGGAACGCGGATAGGTAATCAACTTGTGGGTTTCGTACAGCCGCTGGCAAACGTCCAGCACCTGTTGCGCGCTGAGGTTATAACGCCGTGCCGCTTCGATTTGCAGCGTGGAGAGCGAAAACGGCAGCGGCGCGGTATCCGATTCCCGTTTATCGTTATAAGACGTGACCAGAGCCGGCTGGCCTTCAATGCGCTTGACCACATGCTCCGCCAACGGCCGGTGCAGCAAACGCCCCTCTTCGTCCTGATAAGGCTCACAGGACTCACTGGGCTGCCACAGCGCCACGAAGCGTTCTTCTTTCGGCGTGACGATGTGCGCCTTGACCTCAAAGAAGTCTTTTGGCACGAAGTTTTCGATCTCTTCATCACGCCGTACCACCAATCCGAGCACCGGCGTCTGCACCCTGCCTACCGACAGCACGCCGTCGTAACCGGCGTTGCGGCCCAGCAGCGTGTAGGCGCGGGTCATATTGATGCCGTACAACCAGTCGGCGCGCGAACGCGCCAGCGCAGACACGCACAACGGAATGAAATCACGGTTGTCGCGCAGGCGTTCAACCGCGCGCTCCACCGCCTGCGGGTTGAGATCGTTGATCAGACAGCGGCGCACGTTCTGGCGCTTTTCCGCCGTCAAATCCAGGTAGTCCAGCACCTCATCCACCAGCAGTTGCCCTTCGCGATCCGGGTCGCCGGCGTGAACCACTTCATCGGCTTCGAGCAGCAACTTTTTAATGGCGTTGAGCTGTTTGCTGACCGAAGGCCGCGGCTGCAACCGCCATTTTTCGGGAATTATCGGCAGGTCTGCCAACGACCAGCGCGCATAGCGGCTGTCATAGGCGTCAGGCTGAGCCTGCTCCAACAGGTGGCCGACGCACCAGGTCACCACGTCGTTGTTGCCACAGGCGATATAACCGTCGCCGCGGCGATGCGGCTTGGGCAAGACGTCGGCAATGGCGCGCGCCAAACTCGGTTTCTCGGCTATGAACAGTCGCATTAATCACCGTTTTTCTGGCTGAACGTCATCAAGAATTCTCTTACTTCTGCATAGTTCCCACGGAAGACGATCCGCTGGGCTTTCTTTTCCAACTGATAGCAATACATCGGATCGTAGTACTGCTGCAACAAGGGCGCCAACCACTCGCGGTGCGCGTCACCCTGGCCGCTGAGACGCTGTGCCCGCAACGCCGCTTCCAGCCGCTGCGTCAGCTGCTGGAAGCGCTCCAGGCCCAACCGGCGGCGAATGGCGAACAGGCCGTGATGCAGATAGTCGTCGTACTGCCGCCAGCCTTCTTCCACGCCATAGGCCTGTTCGAACTGTTCGCGCATCCCGTCGATATATTCGGCCTGCAGGCGTGCCAGGCGAATATCAAACGGATCGTCGATCACCGCCACCGGCGCCTGCTGCATGCCGTTGAACAACGGCAACGGCAGATTGTTGCTGCCGATGATCCGCCCTTCGTCTTCCAGCACCCAACGGCGGCTGCCACCATGCTGTTTTTTCAGCAATAACACAGCCAGACGATTCTCAAAATCGATCTGTGAGCTTTGCCCCGCCAGCGTTCGGCCAAAAGATGAACCGCGATGGCGCGCCGCGCCTTCCAGATCGACGCCGTCAGCCAGTTCGTTGACCAGCAGCGTCTTGCCGCTGCCGGTATTGCCGCCCACCAGGGCCATCGGCAATGCCGCGCTTTGCGCCAACACGCCGAGCAGATAATTGCGCAGCGCCTTATAACCGCCAGTAATACGCGGGTACTCGACGCCGGCCTCATGCAGCCATTGCTGCACCAGCTGTGAGCGCAGCCCGCCACGGAAGCAGTAAATATAACCTTCGGGTCGCTGCGCACAGGCCGCCAGCCAGGCGGCGGTGCGCTGTTCCCGCAGTTTGCCGTTCACCAGGCTGTGGCCGAGCGCAATCGCCGCTTGCTGACCATGCTGCTTATAGCAAGTGCCCACCGCCTGCCGCTCGCTGTCGACCATCAGCGGCAGGTTCACAGCCTGAGCGAAGGCGCCTTGCTGAAACTCGATCGGCGCACGCACGTCAATCAGCGGCACGTCCTGCAGAAAAATGCGTTGATAATCGGCGCTGTCCGGCCTGCCTTGCATCTTGGACACTACACAACCTCGATCAGCGGTTTACCTGCCTGTGCGGCATGCAGCTCACCGATAGGATTGAGCGTGATGCCATGCTGCTCGGCAATCGCCAGCACCTGCGCCTGCGCCTCAGGCAATACCGCCAACAGCAAACCGCCGGAGGTTTGCGGATCGCACAGCAGCTGACGCTGCAAATCGCTCATCTCGCCCACCAGATGGCCGTAGCTGTCGAAGTTGCGCCCGGTGCCGCCCGGCACGCAGCCCTCGGCAATATACGCCTCGACGTGCGGCAGCTTCGGCACCCGATCGAACCAGACCGTCGCCTGCAGACCGGAACCCTGGCATACCTCGCTCAGGTGGCCCAGCAAGCCAAAGCCGGTGATATCGGTCATCGCCGTGACGCCCGCCACTTCGGCAAAGTCGGCGCCCGGCTTATTCAGGCGGCACATCACGTCCGTCGCCAGCCCTTGATGTTCAGGGCGCAGCTTGCTTTGCTTCTCGGCGGTCGTCAGCACGCCAATGCCCAGCGGCTTGGTCAGATAGAGTTGCGCCCCGGCCTGTGCGGCGCTGTTCTTTTTCACTCGCTCGGTGTTGACCACGCCAGTGACCGCCAGGCCGAAGATAGGTTCCGGCGCATCGATGGAATGGCCGCCGGCCAGCGCGATCCCCGCCTGCTGGCAGGCGAAACGTCCGCCGTCGATCACCTGCTGCGCCACCTCCGGCGGCAGTTTGGCGATTGGCCAGCCGAGAATGGCGATCGCCATGATCGGTTTGCCGCCCATGGCGTACACGTCGCTGATGGCGTTAGCGGCGGCGATACGGCCGAAATCGAACGGATCGTCGACGATCGGCATGAAGAAGTCGGTAGTGCTGATGATGCCGACGCCGTTGCCGATGTCATACACCGCCGCGTCGTCGCGGGTTTCATTGCCGACCAACAGACGCGGATCGACAAATTTTTCCCGCTCGCTGTGCAAGATGGTTTCGAGAACTTTCGGTGAGATTTTGCAGCCGCAGCCAGCGCCATGGCTGTACTGGGTTAAACGGATCGCTGGCGATGTCATAGTCCACTCCCTTCGGTAACGGCACTCAAGATAACATAGGGTAGCGCTTGCCGAGGGGATTGATAAGAGCGCGCCGCGGATAAGCGAGCGGCCTGCTCAGAAACCATGCAATTTTGCGGGGTTTGGCGCATTTTCGCCGCACCCCGTTGGAAAAAACTTAGAAATAGCTGACGAAAGGCGTGCTGTCCGGCGGCGTCACTTTGGTGGCGGCCTTCAGTTGCGGCGTGCCCAGGTAGAGGAAACCGACGATCTCATCCTGCTCGCGGCAGCCGAAGGCTTCGCGCACCAGCGCATGCTCGGTCCAGGCGCCGGTGCGCCAGATGCCGTTAAAGCCCTGCGCCAGCGCCGCCATCTGCATCGCCTGCACGGCGCAACCGGCGGAAACCACCTGCTCCCAGCGCGGCACCTTGGTTTCCTCAGTGCAATGCGCGATGACGGTGATGATCAGCGGCGCGCGGAACGGCGCCTTGGCGGCTTTTTCAATCGCCGCTTCGTCCAGCCGATCCTGCTTCGCCGCCGCCTGCAGCAGCTGGCTGAAGCGCTCCAGACCCTGATTCTCGATCATCACGAAACGCCACGGCTGCAGCGCGCCGTGATCGGGCGCACGCAGGCCCGCGTTGATGATATTTTGGCGCACTTCCCCCGCCGGCGCCGGTTCCGCCAGGCGCGAAGCCGAGCGGCGATTCAATAAAAGATCCAGAGCATCCATTGTAAACTCCTGATAACAATTTTCATTCCGGCCACGTTAACATAGCTAAACGACGAGTTACAGCCTCGGCGATAGCGTCCGTGTGCCACGATTTAAAGCTGACATTTACCCGGCCGCTCATTAGGATAGCGGAACATTCTCGACTCTTGTTGGAGAGCACATGCGCACATTGTGGCAAATTTTTGCCGGCATTTTCCGGTGGACATGGCGTCTGCTGAATTTTATCAGGGAACTGATCCTTAACCTGTTCCTGGTCTTGCTGATCCTGGTTGGGGTTGGCATCTATCTGTCCTTCCAAAGTTCCTCCACCTCGGCGGCCCCGGCGCGCGGCGCGTTGCTGGTCGATTTAAGCGGCGTGGTGGTCGATCAGCCTTCGGTAAACAACCGGGTGCGGCAATGGGGCCGCGAACTGTTGGGCGCCTCCAGTAGCCGCCTGCAGGAAAACTCGCTGTTCGATGTAGTCGACAGTATCCGCAAGGCCAAAGACGACAAAAACATTACCGGCATGGTGTTGCAGTTGAATGACTTCGCCGGCGCCGATCAGCCGTCGCTGCGCTATATCGGCAAAGCGCTGCGCGAGTTCCGCGACAGCGGCAAACCGATCTTCGCCATCGGCGACAGCTACAACCAAACGCAATACTACCTGGCCAGCTACGCCAACAAGGTCTACCTGTCGCCGCAGGGCGCGGTCGATCTGCACGGTTTCGCCACCAACAACCTGTACTACAAGTCGTTGCTGGACATGCTCAAGGTCACCACCAATATCTTCCGCGTCGGCACCTATAAATCGGCGGTCGAACCGCTGATCCGCGACGATATGTCCCCGGCGGCGCGCGAAGCGGACAGCCGTTGGATCGGCGGCCTGTGGCAGAACTACCTGGAGACCGTGGCCGCCAACCGCCAGCTGACGCCGCAGCAGCTGTTCCCGGGCGCAGCCGGCGTGCTGAGCGGCCTGCAGGCGGCCGGTGGCGACACCGCCCGCTATGCGCTGGACAATAAGCTGGTGGATGAGCTGGCGTCGCGCACCGCGATCGAAAATCAGCTGGTCAAGACCTTCGGCTGGGACAAACAGGCGAACGATTTCAACGCCATCAGCATCTACGACTATCAGCCGAAGCCGGACGCCAACCAGGGCGGCAAGATCGCCGTGGTGTTCGCCAACGGCGCCATCATGGACGGCCAGCAGACGCCGGGCAACGTCGGGGGGGACACCACCGCCGCCGAGCTGCGCCAGACGCGTCTGGATCCGGCCGTCAAGGCCGTGGTGTTCCGCGTCAACAGCCCAGGCGGCAGCGTCAGCGCGTCCGAAGTGATCCGCTCCGAGCTGGCCGCCGTGCGCGCCGCCGGCAAACCGGTGGTGGTGTCGATGGGCGGCATGGCCGCGTCGGGCGGCTACTGGGTCTCGACGCCGGCCGACTATATCATCGCCAGCCCGAGCACCCTGACCGGTTCTATCGGCATTTTCGGCATCATCAATACCTACGAGAAAACCCTGGATACGCTGGGTGTGCACACCGACGGCGTGGCGACCTCGCCGCTGGCCGATATCGCGGTCACCAAGGCGCTGCCGCAGGAGTTCTCGCAGATGATGCAGCTGAATATCGAAAACGGGTATAAGAACTTCCTCGATCTGGTCGCCAAATCACGCAAGATGACCCCGCAGCAGGTTGACAAAATCGCACAGGGCCACGTCTGGCTCGGCAGCGACGCCAAGGCCAACGGCCTGGTCGATCAGTTGGGCGATTTCGACGACGCGGTGAAGAAAGCCGCCGAGCTGGCAAAGCTGCAGCAGTGGCAGCTCGACTGGTTCGTCGATACCCCAAGCCTGAGCGATATGGTGCTCAGCCAGTTTGGCGTTTCCATTCACGCCATGCTGCCGGCCGCGATTCAGGCCATGCTGCCCGCCCCGCTGGCTTCGGTCGCCAACGCGGTGAAAGAACAACCGGGCTTGTTCAATAACCTGAACGATCCGCAAAACCGTTATGCGATCTGTCTCACCTGCGGAGAAGTCCGCTAACAAATAATTCTGCAGCCCGGCCACCGCCGGGCTTTTTTTCTGCCGCCATGTCCCTATAATTCAGCCCATCTTATCTTTGTTAAAATCATAACCATGCAAAAGAAATCCATTTACGTCGCCTACACCGGCGGCACCATCGGCATGCAGCGTTCCGATCACGGCTACATCCCGGTTTCCGGCCACCTGCAGCGCCAGCTGGCGCTGATGCCCGAATTCCATCGGCCGGAGATGCCGGATTTCACCATTCATGAATACGCGCCATTGATTGACTCTTCAGACATGACGCCGGAAGACTGGCAGCACATCGCCGACGACATCAAGCAGAACTACGATCGCTACGACGGCTTCGTGATCCTGCACGGCACCGACACCATGGCGTTCACCGCCTCTGCGCTTTCCTTCATGCTGGAAAACCTGGCCAAACCGGTGATCGTCACCGGCTCGCAGATCCCGCTGGCGGAGCTGCGCTCCGATGGCCAAACCAACCTGCTCAACGCGCTGTATCTGGCGGCCAACCATCCGGTGAACGAAGTCAGCCTGTTCTTCAACAACAAGCTGTTCCGCGGCAACCGCACCACCAAAGCGCACGCCGACGGCTTCGACGCCTTCGCCTCCCCGAATTTGCCGCCGCTGCTGGAAGCCGGCATCCACATTCGCCGCCAGCAAGGCATCGACAGCCCGGCTTGCAACGGCGCGTTGCAGGTGCATGACATCACGCCGCAGCCGATCGGCGTGGTCACCATCTATCCGGGCATTTCCGGCGCGGTGGTGCGCAACTTCCTGCTGCAGCCGGTCAAAGCGCTGATCCTGCGCTCCTACGGCGTCGGCAACGCGCCACAGAAGGCCGAGCTGATCGACGAGTTGCGTGCGGCCTCTGAACGCGGCATCGTGGTGGTCAACCTGACGCAGTGCATCTCCGGGCGCGTCAATATGGAAGGCTACGCCACCGGCAACGCGTTGGCGCATGCCGGGGTGATCAGCGGTTTCGACATGACGGTGGAAGCCGCCCTGACCAAGCTGCACTATCTGTTGAGCCAGCCGCTGACGCCGGAACAAATCCGCGCCCTGATGCAGCAAGATCTGCGCGGCGAGCTGAGCATCAACGGTTAACCTACTGAACTCTGGAGCGGCGATGAAAACGGCCCTGTTGTTGATCGATCTGCAAAACGATTTCTGCCCCGGCGGCGCGCTGGCGGTCACGGAGGGCGACGCCGTCATCCCAGTCGCCAATCAGGCTATCGCCGCCTGCCTGGCGCGGGGCGAGCCGGTGGTAGCCAGCCAGGACTGGCATCCCGCCAATCACCGCAGCTTTGCGGTGAACTCCCATGCGCAGGTCGGCACCCTCGGCCAGCTGGAAGGCCTGCCGCAGGTGTGGTGGCCGGTGCACTGCGTGCAAGGGAGCCACGGCGCCGATTTTCATCCTCAATTGCAGCGGCAACACATCAATGCCGTTTTTCGCAAAGGGCAGGATACGAGCATCGACAGCTACAGCGCGTTCTTCGATAACGGCCACCGGGCGCAGACCGAACTGCACGGCTGGCTGCACTCGCAGGGCGTCCGGCGGCTGGCGATCATGGGCCTGGCGACCGACTACTGCGTGAAGTTTAGCGTGCTGGATGCACTGGCTGCCGGCTATCCGACGCAGGTGATCGTCGACGGCTGCCGCGGCGTGAATCTGCAGCCGGGCGACAGTGAACGAGCGCTGCAGGACATGGCGCGCGCCGGCGCACAGCTAGTTACCCTGTCACAGTTTCTCGCCAACTAAATCCTCTCGGGCGCCACCGGCGCCCTCTCTACGCAGCGGCGAAATTATCGACGCCGCTCACAATACCACCTTTCTTCTTCCCCAACGGCTTGTGACCGGCAGGCGCTTTTGCTGTTATGGCTGCGACGCTTTTGGCGTCAATCGGTTATACGCATCCGGGGCCCACTGAGCCCGGCTTTATTGTGCCCGCCCCTGGCGGTACGGTCGGCCTTGCCGACCACAAGGAGACAGACATGAAAATAACCCGAAAACTGCTGCCTTTGCTGGCGGCGGTGCAGTTGTCTATGGCCGGCGCAAGCACGGCCCAGGCGGCCTATCTCTCCGTCGGCTACTTCAACGGCGGCGGCGATGTCACCGCCGGCCCCGGTGGCGACATCGACAAGCTGGACGTGACGCAAATCACCCATCTCAACTATTCGTTCGGCCTGATCTACAACGACGAGAAAGACGAAACCAATGCGGCGCTGAAAGACCCCGCTCGCCGTCACCAGATCTACCTGTCGCCGAAAGTCACGGCCGATCTGCAACGTCTGCCGGTGCTGCGCAAACAGAACCCCGAGCTGAAAGTGCTGTTGTCGGTCGGCGGCTGGGGCGCCCGCGGTTTCTCCGGCGCCGCCGCCACTGCGGAAAACCGGGCGATATTCATTCGCTCCGCGTTGCAGGTGATCGCACAGTACCGGCTGGATGGGATCGATCTGGACTGGGAATACCCGGTAAACGGCGCCTGGGGTTTGGTGGAAAGCCAACCGGCAGACCGCGACAACTTCACCCTGCTGCTGAGAGAGCTTCATCAGGCGCTGGGTAAAGGCAAGCTGTTAACCATCGCCGTCGGGGCCAACGTCAAAAGCCCGCAGGAATGGGTCGATGTGAAAAGCATTGCCCCTTACCTCAACTACATCAATCTGATGACCTACGATATGGCTTACGGCACGCAGTACTTCAATGCCAACCTGTACGATTCAACGCGTTGGCCAACCGTAGCCGCCGCCGACCGCTACAGCGCCGATTCCGTGGTAAAACATTATCTGGCCGCCGGATTAAAACCGGCGCAGATGAACCTGGGTATCGGTTTCTACGGCCGGGTGCCGAAACGAGCGACCGAGCCGGGCATCGACTGGGACAAGCCGGACGCCGCCAAACATCCGGTGACGCAGCCTTATTTCAGTGCGCGAGAAACCGCTCTGTTCCGCACGCTGGGGTTGGATCTCAGCAAAGACACTTACTTTAAATACCGCGATATCGTCAGCAAATTGCTCAACGATCCGCAGCAGCGTTTCCGCGAGCACTGGGATGACGCCGCCAAAGTGCCTTACCTGACGCTGCAATCCGCCGAAGGCAAACCGCTGTTCGCCATCTCCTACGAGAACCCGCGTTCGGTGGCTATCAAAGCCGAGTACATCAAAAGCCGGGGATTGGGGGGAGCGATGTTCTGGGAGTACGGCGCGGACGACAATAACCGGCTGGCGCAACAGCTGGCGGAGTCGCTGGGAATAAAAGGCGAGAAACGGTAAATCGACGGGGCGATGGCGACATCGCCCCGCTTTTGGGACAGCTTACTGCGGTTTAAGTTTGACCAGCGGCTCGGCAACAAACTGCTGCTTCAGTTCTTGCTTGCTCTTCATCACGATCTGTCCGTCGGTGCCGATGCTCATGTGCTGCGGATCGACGTTATTCATCGACTGCCACAGCATCACCGCCTGCAGGCTGTTTTCCTTCTGCTCAGGCGTCAGCGCCACGCCGTCCGGCCACTTGCCAAGCTCAACCGCCTGCACCAGGCGCTGGTATATCTCGGGCGTCATCGCCGCAATCAGATCTTTCACGTCCATCAGAGCCCTTCTCGCTTACAGATGAATAATTAGCTGAATCGATTTTGTTGATTAAATTACCACTTAACCGGCCGTTTGGTCGCCATTTTCGCCATCGGTGAAACTCAACGAGGCGGAGTTGACGCAGTAGCGGTCGCCAGTCGGCTGCGGGCCATCAGGGAAAACGTGCCCCAGATGCGCGTCGCAGTGGCCGCAGCGGATTTCAACACGATGCATATTATGTGAATTATCATCAAGATAACGGATTGCATCGGCGGAAACCGGCTCATAAAAGCTCGGCCAGCCGCAGCCGGAATCGTATTTGGTTTCGGAATAGAACAGCGGCTGGTTACAGCACAGGCAATGGTACACGCCCTCGCGCTTGTTGTGCAGCAATTTGCCGCTGAACGGCGCTTCGGTGCCACGCTGTTGCGTCACATAACGTTGGATTTCATTCAGTTCCGTGACCGGATGACCGGGGGTTGTCTCTTTAGCCATTTGTGCTTATCTCTGAATGTGGATAATGTCAACGAAAACAATGATTAATAATAACAAAAAATTAACACCGCTGCAGGGGTTTTTGGCCTAAACTGTAGCCCATAAAGGCCACGTCACGATGATATGTGATAACGATCACACATCTTGCGTATGCTGACTTTATACTTGGCGGCTTGTCCCCATATAACGGATGAGGCCGAGCGCAAATGGACTGTGCAATAAGCGTGCAAAACCACCCTTCCGGTTTGACTTGCCGCAAGTATTGACACGATTCCGCTTGACGCTGGGTAAGGTTTTTGTAATTTTACAACCAACCTTTTATTCACTAACAAATAGCTGGTGGAATATATGACTATCAAAGTAGGTATCAACGGTTTTGGCCGTATCGGTCGCATTGTTTTCCGTGCTGCTCAAGAGCGTTCTGACATCGAGATCGTTGCAATCAACGACCTGTTGGACGCAGAGTACATGGCTTACATGCTGAAGTATGACTCTACTCACGGCCGTTTCAACGGTACGGTAGAAGTTAAAGACGGCCACCTGGTTGTTAATGGCAAAACCATCCGTGTTACCGCAGAGAAAGACCCGGCTAACCTGAAGTGGAACGAAGTGGGTGTTGATGTGGTTGCTGAAGCGACCGGTATCTTCCTGACCGACGAAACCGCGCGTAAACACATCACCGCCGGCGCTAAAAAAGTGGTTCTGACTGGCCCATCCAAAGATGCGACCCCAATGTTCGTTCGCGGCGCCAACTTTGACAAATATGCCGGCCAGGACATCGTGTCCAACGCCTCTTGCACCACCAACTGCCTGGCGCCGCTGGCTAAAGTCATCAACGACAACTTCGGCATCGTTGAAGGCCTGATGACCACCGTTCACGCCACCACCGCGACTCAAAAAACCGTTGATGGCCCGTCTCACAAAGACTGGCGCGGCGGCCGCGGCGCATCCCAGAACATCATCCCTTCTTCTACCGGCGCAGCGAAAGCGGTTGGCGTGGTTCTGCCAGAGCTGAAAGGCAAACTGACCGGTATGGCGTTCCGCGTACCGACGCCTAACGTGTCCGTTGTCGACCTGACCGTGCGTCTGGAAAAACCGGCTACCTACGAAGAAATCAAGAAAGCCATCAAAGACGCCGCTGAAGGCTCTATGAAAGGCGTTCTGGGCTATGTTGAAGACGACGTGGTTTCCACCGATTTCAACGGCGAAGTGCTGACTTCCGTGTTCGATGCCAAAGCCGGTATCGCACTGAACGACAACTTCGTGAAACTGGTTTCCTGGTACGACAACGAAACCGGCTACTCCAACAAGGTTCTGGATCTGATCGCTCACATCTCCAAGTAATGGCATGATGTTAAGCTGATAATGAGGGCGACATTTTTTTGTCGCCCTTTTTTTACCCGTCATCTTTCGAGTCACAGCGTTGTTCGCTGCACACACTCACCTCAGTCACTGTCTAAGCATGCGCCTGAGGGCCTGGTTGTGACCCGAAAGCTAATAGGGTCCATTTCTATCTCCGGCAAACAATAGGTCATGAAATGAACGAGAAAATTTTCACCCTGCCCGTTTCCGAACAAATTTCTCCTTATATCAGCCAGCGGCAACTCGATGAGCTGGGCGTGGTTGTGGTGTCGCACCCGAAAGTGCGCGCGGCCGTCGCGCTGCAAGGCGCGCATTTGCTGGCCTGGCAGCCCAGCGGTGAGCAGCCGGTGATTTGGCTCAGCAACAACACGCCTTTCGCCACAGGCAAGGCCATCCGCGGTGGCGTGCCGATCTGCTGGCCGTGGTTCGGCCCGGTGGCGCAACCCTCCCACGGCTTTGCCCGCAACCAGCCCTGGAGCCTGACGGCGCACGATGAAGATGAGAACGGCGTCATCCTGACCTTTACGCTGAAAGACAATGAGCAGACCCGCAAACTGTGGCCGCACGCCTTCACGCTGATTGCTCGCTTCAAGCTGGGTGAAGAGTGCGAGATCGAGCTGGAATCGCACGGCGATTATCAAGCCACGGCGGCGCTGCACAGTTACTTCCAGGTCGGCGACATCGATCGGGTCAGCGTGGCGGGCCTGGGCGAGCCTTATATCGACAAGGTGGCGGGCGGCGCAGAGGCGCATCAGACGGGTGAAGTGACATTCATCGGCCAAACCGACCGCGTCTATACCCGCCCGGAAGCTTTCAGCCAGATCCGCGATCCGGCACTCGCTCGCACCATCGAGGTTCACCACCATCATATGAGCGACGTCATCGCCTGGAACCCCGGCGTGGAACTCTCCTGCAGCATGGGGGATATGCCGAACGACGGTTACAAGACCATGGTCTGCATCGAGACCGGGCGCGTCAGCAAACCGCTGGTCGCTGCCGGCGAGCAACCCGCCCGTTTGGGTGTCACCTTCCGCAGTCGTAAGAAGGCCTGAGGAACCGTGCGCGGAAGCGCACTACAGATGTGCAAAAGGGGCACCAGCGCCCCTTTTTGATGCACGACATGCACGATAATTGTGCAATGTGTGATTAGAAGGTGTAGCTCACACCCGTCATCAACAAACCGGTGTAAGATTTATCCACCATCGGGCTGTCTTTCACTTCATCCGACAATTTCACATAGCGGCCGACGAAGAAGGCGTTCCAGCTTTTGTTGATCTGATAATTGGCGCTCAGCTCGAGATACGGAGCCCAGCTATCGCCAGGGGTGTAGCTGTCCAGGCCGCTGCGGCGTGATTCATTGGCGCTGACGCCGTAGTAATATTTGTTCTGGTTCTTACTGTTCCACATCACGCCCACGCCCGGGACCAGCGTCAGCGCGTCCAGATCAAACTTGTACAGATAAGCGACATCGCCCACCAGCCCGTTGCTGTTGTTCAGCGTGTCGCCGGTGAACGTGGTACGAAGGGTGCCCCACTCTGCGTTGTGTGAATAGGCCAGGCCGGCCATCAGCGTGCCGCGACGCTTGTCGAGACGCTTCATGCGATCGTCGTCGCTGTCGCCCGGACGGTAGCCCCATGGCGTGTAATACCCCATGATGCTCAGCTGATTTTCTTGATCTTTCCACAGGTAGTAACCGGCGGTCAGAGTACGGAAGTAGAAGTCGTCACCTTCATAGTCGATGACGGGCACCGGATAAACGCGGTCCTGATAACCGCGATACGCGTCCGGGCTAACCAGCGCGGCAGCACCGAGTGACCAGGTCCCCGCCTGAGCACTTTGCGCACAAACCATTGCGGAAGCGATAATTGCTAGCGTTTTGAGTTTTGAAATCTTCACTGGTTCTTTTTCCATAAATTACAGGGTTAATAGCCGCGATAGTTTATGTGAAAATTTAGTTGCGCGCCTAATCTTTACAAAGGAAAACGACCAAGATCGAATAACTTATAGCGGAATTATGAATTAATCATGGCGGAACGATGACGATTCATGCCGCAGGCCGCGCCAGACAAGGCATTTGGTTATCCCGGCAATAACTGAGTCATTGATATGACTTAAAAAAAGCTTTTTCTACGGCAGGAAATTTTCCGGCAAGCAAACTAAGCTTAAATCAGAAGGTGAATTTATCCTGGGCCCAGTGGCATACAGCGCAACTCGCGATAATAAGCGCACCAAGTTGGCATACGGGTTGCTGTACTCAGGCGTATTCTCATCTTTCGGGAGCCAGAACACTATCACACGCTCTCTTTAACCTGTGCTAATAACGAAAGGACGGGCATCATGAACATATTTGACCACTATCGCCAGCGCTACGAAGCTGCCAAGGACGAAGAGTTCACACTGCAGGAATTTCTTACCATTTGCCGGCAAGATCGCAGTGCCTATGCCAACGCGGCCGAACGTCTGCTGATGGCTATCGGTGAACCTGTGATGGTCGACACTGCGCTAGAATCACGCCTGTCGCGCCTGTTCTCCAACCGCGTGATCGCACGCTATCCGGCCTTCGAAGAATTCTACGGCATGGAAGAGGCCATCGAACAGATCGTCTCTTACCTGAAGCACGCCGCGCAGGGCCTGGAAGAGAAGAAACAGATCCTTTACCTGCTGGGCCCGGTGGGCGGCGGTAAATCCTCGCTGGCAGAACGCCTTAAAGCGTTGATGCAGCGCGTGCCCATCTACACCCTCAGCGCCAACGGCGAACGCAGCCCGGTCAACGATCATCCGCTGTGCCTGTTCAACCCTCAGGAAGATGCCTCAATCCTGGAAAAAGAGTTCAACATCCCAAGTCGCTATCTCGGCACCATCATGTCGCCGTGGGCGGCGAAGCGCCTGCACGAGTTCGGCGGCGATATCACCAAGTTTAAAGTCGTGAAGGTGCGCCCTTCCATCCTGGAGCAGATCGCCATCGCCAAAACCGAACCGGGCGATGAGAACAACCAGGACATCTCGGCGCTGGTCGGTAAAGTGGACATCCGTAAGCTGGAGAACCACGCGCAGAACGATCCGGACGCCTACGGCTATTCCGGCGCACTGTGCCGCGCCAACCAGGGGATTATGGAATTCGTCGAGATGTTCAAAGCGCCGATCAAAGTGCTGCATCCGCTGCTGACGGCGACTCAGGAAGGTAACTACAACGGCACCGAGGGCATCTCCGCCCTGCCGTTCAACGGCATTATTCTGGCGCACTCCAACGAATCCGAGTGGGTGACCTTCCGTAACAATAAGAACAACGAAGCGTTCCTCGACCGCGTGTACATCGTCAAGGTGCCTTACTGCCTGCGCGTGTCGGAAGAGATCAAGATTTACGACAAGCTGCTGGACCACAGCGAGCTGACCCACGCGCCCTGCGCGCCCGGCACCCTCGAAACGCTGGCGCGCTTTAGCGTGCTGTCGCGGCTGAAAGAGCCGGAAAACTCGAGCATTTACTCGAAAATGCGCGTGTATGACGGCGAAAGCCTCAAGGATACCGACCCGAAAGCCAAGTCCTATCAGGAGTACCGCGACTACGCCGGGGTTGACGAAGGCATGAACGGCCTCTCCACCCGTTTCGCCTTTAAAATCCTCTCGCGGGTATTCAACTTCGATCACGCCGAGGTGGCGGCTAACCCGGTGCACCTGTTCTATGTGTTGGAGCAGCAGATCGAACGCGAACAGTTCCCGCAGGATTTGGCCGAGAAATACATCGAACATCTGAAAGGCTATCTGATCCCGAAATACGCCGAGTTTATCGGCAAAGAGATCCAGACCGCCTATCTGGAATCCTACTCGGAATACGGACAGAACATTTTTGACCGTTACGTGACCTACGCGGACTTCTGGATCCAGGATCAGGAGTATCGCGACCCCGACACCGGTCAGCTGTTCGACCGCGAGTCTTTGAACGCCGAACTGGAGAAAATTGAAAAACCGGCCGGTATCAGCAACCCGAAAGATTTCCGCAACGAAATCGTGAACTTCGTGCTGCGCGCCCGCGCCAACAACAACGGCCGCAATCCGAACTGGACCAGCTACGAGAAGCTGCGCACCGTGATCGAGAAGAAAATGTTCTCCAATACCGAAGAGCTGTTGCCGGTGATTTCATTTAACGCCAAAACCTCGACGGACGAGCAGAAAAAACACGACGACTTCGTCGACCGCATGATGGAGAAAGGCTATACCCGCAAGCAGGTGCGCCTGTTGTGTGAATGGTATCTGCGGGTCAGAAAATCCTCATAACGCCTCAGGTAAGCGGCATTATCAGGGCCATGTCCACAGTCATGGACGTTGCAGCGCAGCCCAAGGAGGGGCTTACACATTGCGCTGTCGCGACCGGGACATGAAGAGTTGGCAACGTCGTTTGGGGGAAGTATGGCCTATTTCATTGACCGACGGCTGAACGGCAAAAACAAGAGCATGGTGAACCGCCAGCGCTTCTTGCGCCGTTACAAGTCGCAAATCAAACAGTCGATTGCCGAAGCCATCAACAAGCGTTCGGTCACCGACGTAGACAGCGGGGAGTCGGTCTCCATCCCCACTGACGATATCAACGAACCGATGTTTCATCAGGGGCGCGGCGGCACACGCCATCGTGTTCACCCAGGCAATGACCACTTCGTGCAGAACGATCGCGTTGAGCGGCCTCAGGGCGGCGCAGGCGGTGGCGGCGGCCAGGGCAACGCCAGCCAGGACGGTGAAGGCCAGGATGAATTCGTCTTCCAGATCTCCAAAGACGAGTACCTCGATCTTTTGTTCGAGGATCTCGCCCTGCCCAATCTGAAAAAGAATCAGTACAAGCAGTTGACCGAGTTCAAAACCCATCGTGCCGGCTATACCGCCAATGGCGTGCCGGCCAACATCAGCGTCGTGCGTTCGCTGCAGAATTCGCTGGCGCGACGAACCGCCATGACCGCCGGTAAAAGACGCGCGTTGCACGAGCTGGAAGATGCGCTGACCCAGTTGGAAAATACCGAGCCGGTGCAATTGCTGGAAGAGGAGCGGCTGCGCAAGGAAATTGCCGAACTGCGCAAGAAAATCGAAAGCGTGCCGTTTATCGATACCTTCGACCTGCGCTACAAAAACTATGAGCGCCGGCCGGAGCCCTCCAGCCAGGCGGTGATGTTCTGCCTGATGGACGTGTCCGGCTCGATGGACCAGGCGACCAAAGACATGGCCAAGCGTTTTTACATTCTGCTCTATTTGTTCCTGAGCCGAACCTATAAAAACGTCGAGGTGGTCTACATTCGCCATCACACCCAGGCGAAAGAGGTGGACGAACAGGAGTTCTTCTATTCGCAGGAAACCGGTGGCACCATCGTTTCCAGCGCGCTGAAGTTAATGAATGACGTAGTCGAAGAACGTTATGACCCGGCGCAATGGAATATCTATGCCGCGCAAGCGTCGGACGGCGACAACTGGGCCGACGATTCACCGCTGTGTCATGAGCTGTTGGCGAAAAAGATCCTGCCGATGGTGCGTTATTACAGCTACATAGAAATCACTCGCCGCGCTCACCAAACGCTGTGGCGCGAATACGAGGATCTGCAGGCGAAATTCGACAACTTCGCCATGCAGCATATCCGCGAACCGGACGATATCTATCCGGTATTCCGCGAACTGTTCCGTAAGCAGACCGTGTGAATAACGCCGCGTGAATGTCACCACAGCCGGAAAGCACCGTTTTCCGGCTGTTTCTTTTTCGCATTATACATTTGCAAAACCCATGTTTATTTTTTAAACAATGGCAACAACAATAATAAGTCAGATTCCCCAGAACGGTTCTCTCTATTATTTGTTCTTCTGAGGTTATTCCTAAACATCCGCCGCTACCCCCTCACGGCTTGATAGGAATATTCCCATTCAGTTATCGTTACCCCATCGCTTAAGTCTCTTCCTAAGCGAAATTTGCATCATTTTATTTTTCTATGGCTTCTCAGCCCGCTGCGGCGGGCATTTACCTGTCAGCAGGTTAGACATCATGATCGACTACACCCTCTATGGCCTCAACAAGCACGATGTTGATGAATACCATAAGCAAATATGTTGCCTGCTCGGCAAAAACGTGCTGCTGGTGTTGACCGCCAACAAGCCGATAACCAAACAGAACCTGCTCGCCAGCCTTATCCAGGAGATAGAAAAGCAGCCCGATGATTATTTTCAGCGGCTGCATCGTGCGGCAATAGAAATGATCGGCGTTAACGGGCGCTAAGGCGATATGCGTAAGGCAGACCTCTACGCCATTATTACCGCCGCCGTCGTGTTGATGATGCTGTTATAGCGATATCAGCGCTTATCCCTAATTAGCGCCTATTACGCCGGCGCTTTCGTCCGGCGTAATAGGCAGCGAAGGGATAATCTGCCGCAGAATGTCGAGCCTTCCTGCCCCTGCTTTATTTCAAACCTGCCGCTTCGTCAATCAAACCCGCCACCTCATCGGCATGGGAAACCAGCGAGGCATGGCTGGCATTCAGCACCATCACTTTCTTGGCCTGCAGCCGCTGCGCCATGCGCCGCTGATTCTCCGGCGCTATCATGCGATCGTCGCTGGAAAGTTGATACCATGACGGCTTATGTTTCCAGGCGGGCTCGCCGATGGTGTTGCCAAAGGTATCGGCCAGCGGGGCCTTCTGCGCCACCGCCATCACCAATGCCTCGTCGGCGGTCAGATCCTGGCAAAAGCTTTCGTGAAACTTGTCGGTTTTAATCCACAGATAACCGTCGCTGTCCGGGGCCAGATTCTCGACTGCCGCAGGAGGATGCGCTTGCGTAATACCGCCGGCACTTTCACCGGCATCCGGCGCAAACGCGGCGATGTAGACCAGGCCAACCACGTTAGGCTGGTTGCCCATTTCCGTGATCACGGCACCGCCGTAAGAGTGCCCGACCAACAATACCGGTCCCGCTTGCTGCGCGACCATCTTACGCGTACGTTCCGCATCCTCAGCCAGCGACGTCAACGGCATTTCCACCGCATGAATCGCCGTATATCCCCTGCGCGACAACTCGATGATGACCTTACTCCAGTGCGCGGCGCCGCCCCAGAATCCGTGTACCAGCACGATAGTTGGTTTTGTGCTCATTGCCGACTCCTTCATCTCATAGGAAAGCGCCGCAGGCAGATGAACGGCCCCGCAAGGGGCGAGCCTGGCTGCCTTCGACGCCACGCAGTCCCCCTTTTATATAGTCAGCCTCATGGCGTTCAGCAATAGCTACGACGAGTTAACGTCCCCGATTTCCCACCGCCGCCACGGCTTATCGAAGCGGCTTACGCCGCAAGGCCGGGAAAAAACAGGATTAAAACTAGGATTTTTACCCATACCGATCTAAAATTTCGCGCAAAAACAAAGAGAAGTAAATTTGGCTCACCGGGAAAAGGAATGAAGTTGTGAAGGAAATGATCTCCATCGTTTTTATGGCATGCCTGCTGGCGCTGCTGTTTTCGTGGCTGTTCGTCTACGGTCTTAACATTCATTAAACCCGTAACGACAACCATCCCCCTCCCTGGCGGGCAAGCGGCGCATCGCGACCGATGCGCTAAAACCGGCGCCTGAAGGGTTCACGTACCGCCAAACCCGACGCCACCTCACCTTAGCCTTGCCGTCCGCAAATACATCATTAATTTTTATGAGTCATAACCCCACCGCGTTTCCCCCTTCACCGACTCTTTAACTGCTCAGCGGAGTTCACTCCAGAAGGATGGCTTGCCTGATGCAAGATGTTACCGGTAACTATGCTGTTGATTTCTTTTGGCAATAAACATAAAGCCGCTAATAACCCTACGTTCTTTATAGAAATAAATTATGCATACTTATGGATAAAGGTTTGAATAAAGGGCCTTTGGTCATTGATTATCACCCGCCAAGCTCCTAGAATTCGCGCGTAAAAATACAACTGGGATCGGGTTTCATGTCGCCGCTGTGGGTTGCAACGCAATACTGTTATTTTATTGGTCTGTTAGTTTCTATGGTTTTCACCTACCTGGTTAGCCGGGACACCGTCAAAATTCGCTGTATCAGCGCACTGACCATCGGGTTAACCTGGCCGTTGAGCCTGCCGGTGGTGTTGCTGTTTTCGCTGTTCTAACGCCCCAATGCCGCGCGCTGGCTTTTAAACAGTCATATTAATGAAAAGAGGCTGACCACCGGCGTCATGGTTTTTGGCGTGGGATAAAAAAGTGCCAGCGCAAGGCTGGCATGAAAACGGGAAGCAATGTGAGCAATGTCGTGCCGGATCGGGGGGCACAGAAGGAGACAACCCTTTTCCCCTCACCGGCGAATAAAATGATAATACGTCTCATTATCGAGTGCAAAGTCATTTCCCCAGGCAACTTTCCCCTTTGAGAAACTATCAGCCGCGCGGCGATCGCCAGCGCTGATACAATCGCCCCGCCCCCCACACCAGCAGCCAGAGCAAAGCGTTCAACCCCAACCATAGCATCAGCAAGTAGAAGAAAGTCTGATAGCCGGGTATGCCCCGATCGGCCAAAAACGGGTTGAAGTGAAAAAATTTGACGATCGCGAACGGATTAAGATTGAAACGGTTGAACACGACCGCCGTCAGCAACGGTGGCAATAGCGTATAAAACGCCAGGCTGAACAGCAGCAGGATTTTTGTGCCCGAAGTGTTTTTATAATCTTTCATATCAATAAATTATATCTGTCATCATAATGCAAAAACCGCCAGGCATTCGTACGCCAATCGACCCCGCGGGCGCAAAAGAGTTCCAGGCCAACGCGGAAATAAAGCCGATCCCGCGTTTAATTGTCATTTAGCGCTCGGGTGATATATACCCTGTGGATTTTAAATTACGATGTCGCCGCGCCGTCTTCAAGCACAGCGTTTACATGGCATCATCAGGAGGCATTAATGAAACCGGACGCACTCTCCCTGCCGCCGACCCCGAAAAAACTCAAGGTCATCTACGGCTGGTATATTTATGTGATCTATATCCTGCTGGTTTTCAACATTTATATGGCGGTCTACAACGTCTGCGTTCGGCACCCAATCGAGGCCCCGCTGCTGTCGCTGTTTCACAGCCTGTTTCTCGCGTTGATGCTGCAGCAGGTGCTCAAGAAGAACGTCGTTTTCGCCTGGATCTTGCTGAGCTATTTTATTCTGATGCGCCTGTATTACGCCAATGTGCTGCATGTTGAGTTCACGTTGGTGAGCCGTTGCCTGGTGCTGCTGATTCTGACGCTGCTGCTGACCGGCGCCGTAGCCGTCGGGCAACTGTCCACGCCGCCGCAGCGGCATGACTGGCTGGCGCGGCTGGGCTGGCGGCAATGGGGGGCGCTCACGGCGCTGGCGGCCATCCTGACGCCGCTGATTACCACCGACTATCTGGGATAAACTGGGGGCTATTTGGGAATATGAGGTTCGGAAATGTCTACGACGCGGCATATTTTGGTGTAGTTACCCGCCTTCTCACAGATCTTGTCCGTGACGAACATGCTAAGGTAGCCCAGCAACAGCAAGTAGCCGGCCATGCACAGAATAAAGATAAGCGTTCTCACCGATAGCGACCAACCTGACAAGAGTATCACGAGCATCATAACCTGAACGAGGCGCTTTAAAAGGATTTCATGTGCGCACCGGCCGCATCGGCGCACGTTCTGTAGTAACATTAAGCCACCACGCCCACCACCGGAAACGCCGATGCACCATCTGATGTTAGACATTGAAACCCTGGATATAAAACCCAGCGCCGTCATTCTGGTGGTTGCGGCGGTGTTTTTCGATCCCCGGACCGGGGCACTGGGCGCCGAATTCGAAACCGCCGTCAGCAGTCAGAAAGACCAACCGGGCCGTACCATCAGCCTGGACACGGTCGCCTGGTGGGCGAAACAGTCCGATGAAGCGCGCAAACAGGCCTTCGGCGGCACCGAGAGCCTGAAGCGCGTGCTGAGCAGCCTCAGCCGCTTTATCCATATGAACAGCACCGACACGGTGAAAGTCTGGGGCAACGGCAAAGAGTTCGACTGCGCGATCCTCGAACACGCCTTCCAGCAGTTGGAAATGCCCTGCCCGTGGAAGTTTTGGGATACTCAGGACGTGCGCACGGTGATCACGCTGGCGGAACTGCATGGCTTTAACCCGAAAAAGGCTCGCCCGTTCGAAGGTATGCCGCATCGTGCGCTGGATGATGCTCGCCACCAGGCCCGTTATGTGGCCGATACCGTCTCAGCGCTCTATTATCGTCAGGGGGCGCAGCGCTGACCCGCTTTGCCCCTTTTCATTTGCCGCCAGAGTCTCTACTCTAGCCCTCTTTGTCACTCGGACGTGCCTTTTCTGTTATGCAAAAGTTTCTGTTTATGCTTCTCAGCCTGGTGCTGCTCGGCCCATTAGGCATCGATCTTTATCTGCCGACGATTCCCGCTATTGCCGTCGGTCTGGGCAGCAGCGAAGCGCTGATCCAATCCACCATATCGCTATTTATTCTGGTGCTTGGCCTCGGCCAGGTCATCGCCGGCCCGCTGGTGGATAACTATGGCCGCAAACCGGTGGCGCTGGCCGGCATTATCCTCTACATGATCGGCGCCGCGATGGCGGCGCTGGCCACCAGCCCGACGATTTTCATCGCTTCGCGTCTGCTGCAAGGGGTGGCCGTTTGCTGTACCGCCGTCGTCGCCTTCAGCGGCGTGCGCGATCGCCTGAATGGCGACGACGCCGCCCGCGCTTTCGGCTTTCTTAACGGCACGCTGAACATCATCCCGGCGCTGGCGCCGCTGCTCGGCGGGCTGCTCGCCGAAGCCTTCGGCTGGCGCGCGCCCTTCTGGTTTCTGGTCGGCTACGCGCTGCTGGTGTTGGCGCTCATCGCGCTGCGCCTGCCGGAAACTCGCCCCGCCGACACCGTGCCGGTCAAGGGGTTGCCGGTGCGTCAATACGCGCGCATCCTCAGCGAACGGCGTTTTCTCTCCTTTGCGGTGGTGAACTCCGGGGCGATGGGCATGGCGCTGACCTACGTTTCTCTGGCACCGAACGTGCTGATGGGCACCGCCGGCCTGACGCCGCTGCAATTCTCGCTGGTGTTCGGCGCCAACGGTTTCTGGATCATGCTGGTCAGCTTCTTCGCCAACCGCATCATCCACAAGGTCGGCCGCCCGGTTTGTCTGGCGACCGGCGGCATGTTGATGGGGCTGGGCTGTCTGGGCCTGCTGCTGGGCGTCATGCTGCTGCCCGCGACGGAGCAAACGCACTGGCTGGCGTATATGCTGCCCGTCGCCAGCGCCTGCGCCGGGTTGGCATTCGTGATGGGCCCGGCCACCAGCTACGCGTTGGAACCCTACTCCAATGAGGCCGGCGTCGCGTCCGCGCTGGTCGGTTTCGTGCAGATGGCGGGCGGCGCCGCGCTGGGTCTGGTGGCGATGGCGTTGCCGCTGCAACCCAAGCTGTCGCTGGCGCTGGTGATGCTGGCGGGCTGCCTGCTGGCGCTGCACGCGCGGCGGCTCAGCAAGCAGATTAAAGGGCAAATCAGAAAAGTCGCCTAAGCCCCGGCTCAGGCCTCGATGGCGACCGGCACTCGCGCCGCTAACGCCGACAGCAGTTCATAGCCTAACGTCCCTGCCGCCGTGGCCACCTCATCCACCGGCAGACGTTTCCCCCACAGCTCGACTTCGGCGCCCAGTTCGACTTGCGGACAGGGCGTCAGATCCACCGCCAGCATATCCATCGATACCGTTCCCAGGGTGCGCGTCAGCACGCCGCCAACCCATACCGGCGTACCGGTCGGCGCATGACGCGGATAGCCGTCGGCGTAACCGCAGGCCACCACACCGATACGCTGTGCGCCTGCGGCGCTGTAACGGCCACCGTAACCTACACGATCGCCAGACTTCAGCTGCTGAATGCCGATGATTTCACTGCTCAGCGTCATCGCCGGCTGCAGCCCCGTCGTCGCAACGTCATTCCAGCAACCGCTCGGCGAAGCGCCATAGAGAACGATCCCAGGACGGATCCAACTGCCGTGGGTCGAAGGGTGCCACAGCGTGGCGGCCGAGTTGGCCAGGCAGCGCGGCAGCGGTATATCGGTAGCCGCCGCCTCGATGGTGGCCATCTGCTGCGTCACGCCTTCGGGGCCGTCGGCGGTGGCGAAATGGCTCATCAGCGTAAGCTCGGCAATGTTGGCTACCGCCTGCGCCCTGCGCCACACCTCATGCAGCCGCTCGGGTGCGAACCCCAGCCGATTCATGCCACTGTTCACTTTCAGATAGACATTGAGCGGCGCGTTCAGCGTGGCGTCGGCGATCGCCGCCAGTTGCCAGTCGCTGTGCACCGCCGTCGTCAGGCGATAACGATCAAGCAACGCCAGATCCTGCGGCTGGAAGAAGCCTTCCAACAACAGGATAGGCCCTTGCCAACCCGACTCGCGCAGCAGCACCGCTTCGGCCAGATCCAGCATGGCGAAGCCGTCGGTTTGCGCCATGCTGCGCCAAACGTGTTTGATGCCGTGGCCATAGGCGTTAGCCTTGACCACCGCCCAGACTTTGGCGCCGGGGGCGAAACGGCGCACCACCTGCAGGTTATTTTCAATCGCGCCGAGATGCATCGTGGCGGTTATGGGACGGGGCATCGCTTCTCCTTGGGGCAGCGTACGGCGGCCACGCGCGCCTGCGCGTGGCCGGGAAAGTCTATGACAGAGTCAACGATTAACGTGCGGGATGCACGTCGTTCAGCGGAACCGCGTGTTGCTGACGAAACCCGGCGCTGTAACGCGCCACCGCCAAGTCATCGGAAGGGATCGCCGGCGTAATGCCGGACATCAGATCGGACAACAACTGCCCGGAGCCACAGGCCATCGTCCAGCCCAACGTGCCATGCCCGGTATTGAGATACAGGTTCTTCAGCGAGGTGCGGCCGACAATTGGCGTACCGTCCGGCGTCATCGGCCGCAGGCCGGTCCAGAACGTTGCCTCTTCCACTCGGCCGCCGTTCGGGTAGAGATCGCGCACCACCATTTCCAGCGTTTCGCGCCGTTTTTGCTCCAGCTGCGTATTGAAACCGACGATCTCCGCCATGCCGCCAACGCGAATGCGCTGGTCGAAGCGTGTGATGGCGATTTTATACGTCTCATCCAATACCGTAGAGAACGGCGCCGCCGCTTCGTCGGTGATAGGAATGGTCAACGAATAGCCCTTCAGCGGGTAAACCGGAATGGACACCAGGCCGCGCAGCAGTGCCGTGGAGTATGAGCCGAACGCCACCACATAGCTGTCGGCCTTGAACACTTCCTCGCCGCACTGCACGCCGGCGATCTTGTCGCCCTCCACCAGCAGACGATCGACGCTGCGGTTGAACAGGAAGGTGACGCCCGCCTGCTCTGCCATCTTCGCCAACTGTTGCGTAAACAGCTGGCAATCGCCGGTTTCGTCGTTCGGCAACTGCAGGCCACCGGTCAGCTTGTGCGCCACCTGCGCCAGCGCCGGCTCGACGCTGCCGAGCTGGCCGGCTTCCAGCAATCTGTAAGGCACGCCGGCATCTTCCAATACCGCAATGTCTTTCGCGGCGTTTTCGAACTGTTGTTGAGTGCGAAACAGCTGCAGCGTGCCGCCCTGACGACCTTCGTACTGGATGCCGGTTTCCTGACGCAGCGCCTTGATACAATCGCGGCTGTATTCCGCCAGGCGCACCATGCGGCCTTTGTTGGTCATGTAGTGTTCGGTGTTGCAGTTTTTCAACATCTGCCACATCCAGCTCAGCTGGAAGCTGCTGCCGTCGAGGCGGATGGCCAACGGCGCATGGCGCTGGAACATCCACTTGATGGCCTTCAGCGGCACGCCCGGCGCCGCCCAGGGGGCAGCATAACCCGGTGAAATCTGCCCGGCGTTCGCCGCGCTGGTTTCCAGTGCGGGGCCTGGCTGACGATCGATCACCGTCACCTCATGCCCCGCCTTCGCCAAATACCAGGCACTGGCTACGCCCACCACTCCACTACCTAAAATTACCACTCGCATCGCTGACTCCAGCCCAAGGCTTCACAAAGCATAATCTTCTGCTTACAGGAAATTAACTCAGTGAAAAAATCCGTCCAACAACTTCGTCATCAAACGTGACAATATTCACAATTAATTTATCGTCGATGGGCCATGTATTTGCAATAGCCGTCTGCAAATAGCGATAAGATGCGGTTTAGAAGGGATTATGGCGTCATACCGCCACTGAATTGACATCAACGCTATCAATGATAGCACTCAAAAAAGGCGTAATAAGCAACATTGATTTAACAGAATATAAAAATACCAGCCAACACTTAAATAGAATAAAAATCTAATAAAATAAAAAATACCAACATAACAAACAAAGAGAGCCCCCTCCCTCCGCAGCAGAAAAATCGCGCAAAATTTCAGCTGCCGTTAACCTTGCTTTCAGTGCCGGAATAAAACACCCGAGCCCTTGGCCCGCCGTTTATGTTGAACGCTGCAGCACGATATGAACGTTAAAGCCAGAAGCAGCGCCTAAAGTTCACACTGTCGCTATTGTGGAGAACGTCTTATGTTCATCGCCATCTACCAGTTTTCAGTCAAACCCGGACACGAGCACGCCTTTCGCCAGGCTTGGCTGGCGTTGACCCAAGGTATCTATCTGCAGCGCGGCAGCCTTGGCTCGCGCCTGCATCGGGATGTGGGCGGGCAGTTTATCGGCTATGCGCAATGGCCAAGCCGAGTCGCATGGGAAAGCGCCGGTGATATTCAGTTGGATGAACGCTACCGGCAAGCCCGGGAACGAATGCGTGCGACCTTGTTGGCAGATAAAACGCTATTTGAAATGGAAGTGACGGACGATTACCTGCAAATCAGACCGTTTGACTGAGCACAAGCCCACACAGGCGGGCTTGTGGTTGCGGGAACGAGCAGCATTAATGATGCAGCATCTCATCCACGACTTCTTTGGTTTGCAGTTGGAATGGGTAGTAAGTCGGCCAGTTATCCATCTCTTTCAGCAACGCTTCCTGCGACGTGTTGCCCATAAAGATATGGAAATGCGCCGATTTGCGCGGGCCGATAATGTGATCGCTGAACTGCACGAATTTCGGCGCCAGGCTGCCGGCATCCTGGCATTCAAACAGATAACGCACGCCCTTTTTACCGGAAACATACGTCAGGATCTTATGCCCGGCGTACTTATACTGACAGGCGCTGGATTGGTCACCGCGGTGAAATTCCATGACGCCGTTTTCAATGCCGATGGTATCCACATCGGTGGCATACCCTTTGCGGTAATACGCCTTCACTTCGGCGAAGGTCTTGCGCTTATCCTGCGCCGCTTTCTTCTTGAACACCGGGTCAAGATCCCCATTGAGCAGATAGGGATACACGGATTGCCATACGCCCTCCCAGTCGGCCAGATCGCGATCTTTGACGTCCTTATCGTCGAACACGCCTCCCTCCGCCTTTTTTTCCGCCTCCGTCAGCGGCTTGCCATGTGAATGATGCCCGTGGGCGCATGCCTGCCCGCTGATAAACAACGCGGCCAGCGCCACCGCCAGTTTGCCAAAATGCCTCGCCAAAATGCGCTCCTTGTCCGTTATCGGGAAAATTAAAAGTTACAATATAACATAACAATTTTCAATCTTTGTCGTGCAACAGGCATTGTGTTGCGCCCCCCTGCCGCAGGGTTATACTCGAAGAGGAAGTGCGGTGCCGCACCGCCTTCTGCCGGGACGGGCGCCGGATTGACCGCCGTTCGCTCCTTTGCGTACCGGCATTTTTATTTCACTGATTTGCAATGGTTAATTATGACTTGAACTATGCTTGTTACAGGGTCTGCCGTTTGAGCAAGACCCGTGAATAATGAGGGTGCGCTGATGACTACTTCAACACATGAAAAGGTTAAGGATGATAAACGTCTGAGCGATGGACCGGACTGGACGTTCGAACTGCTGCAGGTGTATTTGGAGCAGATCGACCGCGTCGCCAAGCATTACCGACTCGACACCTACCCCCATCAAATCGAGGTGATCACCTCCGAGCAGATGATGGACGCCTATTCGAGCGTCGGCATGCCGATCAACTATACCCATTGGTCCTTCGGCAAGAAGTTCATCGAAACCGAACAGCGCTACAAACAGGGCCAGCAAGGGCTGGCGTATGAAATCGTCATCAACTCCAATCCCTGCATCGCCTACCTGATGGAGGAGAACACCATCACCATGCAGGCGCTGGTGATGGCGCACGCCTGCTATGGCCACAACTCGTTCTTCAAGAATAACTATCTGTTCCGCAGCTGGACCGACGCCAGCTCCATCGTCGATTATCTGCTGTTCGCCCGCCACTACATCAGCCAGTGCGAAGAGCGCTACGGCGTCGATGAAGTGGAGCGACTGCTGGACTCTTGCCATGCGCTGATGAACTATGGGGTCGACAGGTACAAGCGCCCGCAGAAAATCTCCCTGGTGGAAGAGAAAGCGCGCCAGAAAAGCCGCGAAGAGTATCTGCAAAGCCAGGTGAATACGTTATGGAAGACCCTGCCACGCGTTGAACGCGAAGAGTCGCCGGAGCAGGCGCGCCGGTATCCGAGCGAACCGCAGGAAAATATCCTCTATTTTATCGAAAAGAATGCACCGCTGCTGGAACCCTGGCAGCGTGAGGTGTTGCGCATCGTGCGCAAAGTCAGCCAGTATTTCTACCCGCAAAAGCAGACTCAGGTGATGAACGAGGGTTGGGCCACCTTCTGGCATTACACCATCCTCAACCATCTGTACGATGAGGGCCGAGTGACCGAGCGGTTTATGCTGGAGTTTTTGCACAGCCACACCAACGTGGTGTATCAGCCGCCGTACAACAGCCCGTACTATAACGGCATCAACCCTTATGCGCTGGGCTTCGCCATGTTCCAGGACATCAAGCGCATCTGCCAGTCGCCGACCGAAGAAGACCGCTACTGGTTCCCGGACATCGCCGGAAAAGACTGGCTGGAGACATTGCACTTCGCCATGCGCGACTTCAAGGACGAGAGCTTTATCAGCCAGTTCCTGTCACCCAAAGTGATGCGCGATTTCCGGTTGTTCACCGTGCTGGACGACGATCGCAACAACTATCTGGAGATTGCCGCGATCCATAACGAAGCCGGTTACCGGGCGATCCGCCAGGAGCTGTCGGCGCAATATAACTTGAGCAACCATGAGCCGAACATTCAGATCTGGAACGTGGATCTGCGCGGTGACCGCTCGCTGACATTGCGCTACATCCCGCAGGAACGCGCGCCGCTGGATAAGAGCCGCCGCGACGTGTTGAAGCACCTGCATCGCCTGTGGGGCTTCGACGTGATCCTCGAGCAGCAAAATGAAGACGGCAGTGTAGAGTTGCTCGATCGCTGCCCGCCGCGGCCTACGCCGCTGTAACCGCCACAACGACAAAGGGCGCCGCATGGCGCCCTTTCTTATTTCATTGACTCGCGATTAACGACGCGCTTCGGTCAGATCGCTCGGCATGGTGCCCTGCATGCTCTGCCAAATCGCTCCGCTGTCTTTACCGTAGCTGCGCACGGTATCCATCACCTGGTCGTACAATTTCTCATGGCACAGCGTGGACAGCTTGCTGTAGAAGGCCAGCGCCAGCTTGCGCGCTTCCGGATTGGAGAAGTAGTAACGGCCCACGCGGGTGTACAGCCCTTTCAGACCGTTGAAGATCAGGCCGTAGATCGGGTTGCCGGAAGCGAACGCCAGACCGCGGAAGATCTCGTAATCGAGCAGATTGAAAGCGTCCGCCTGATCTTCTACCTCGGCGGCCTTCGCCAACACTTCCTGGGCCTGCTCAGGATGATTGCGCACCGCGGCGCGAATAAAGATCGACGCGATATTGGTGCGCACGGACAGCAGGTTATCGATCAGCTGAGGGAC
The DNA here is from genome assembly GCF_022678525.1 of Serratia sp. PGPR-27. Classification (NCBI taxonomy): domain Bacteria; kingdom Pseudomonadati; phylum Pseudomonadota; class Gammaproteobacteria; order Enterobacterales; family Yersiniaceae; genus Serratia; species Serratia sp. PGPR-27. The sequence continues at coordinate 32,658 of NZ_JALBYS010000016.1, forward strand.
GCTTTTGTGATCGAGACGGGCCACCGTCTCAAGGATATTGAGGCCGGACGTTTCCCAAAAATTGTTCACTTTGGTCGGTTTGCCATGCTGAATGGTCAACCAGCCATCGCGGGCCAGACGTTGCAACACTTCACGTAACGTGGTGCGCGTGACGCCAATCAACTCCGAAAGCTCACGCTCCGCGGGCAAAATAGAGCCAGGGGGGAAGCGATTATTCCAAATACTCTCAATAATGTACTCTTCCGCGAAACCGGCAGGACTCTGCGCCTTTATGACCATGTGTTTGACGTTCCGTTGCGACGATAAAATCAGTAAAAGTAATCAGCTCATCATACCAGATCGTGCTGACATGACATAGCGTGAGCGAAAAACAATAAACGAAAGTGTGCATAACGTGGCAAAAAACGAGCAAAAATACCGGTCGCAGGAATTTTCCCATCGTAAAACAAGCTCAGGTTGCGCACGCCCCCGCCGCATTGTTAGGGTACGTGCTACGACTGATTGAAGGATGCATAGAGCACAATGGAAACAACCCTGCGTAGCGCCCTGCTCAAAAATTTTCTGGGGCAATCTCCCGACTGGTACAAACTGACCATTCTCATTTTTCTGGCGATCAACCCCCTGGTGTTCTTTTTCGCCAGCCCGTTTATCGCGGGTTGGCTGCTGGTGGTCGAGTTCATCTTTACCCTGGCGATGGCGCTGAAATGCTACCCGCTGCTGCCGGGCGGCCTGCTGGCGCTCGAGGCCGTGGCCATCGGCATGACCAGCCCGGCGCAGGTCTCGCAGGAGATCGAACATAATCTGGACGTGTTGCTGCTGCTGATCTTTATGGTGGCCGGCATCTACTTTATGAAGCAACTGCTGCTGTTCGTGTTCACCAAGCTGCTGCTCAACATCCGCTCGAAAACGCTGCTGTCGCTGGCGTTCTGCCTGGCCGCTGCCTTTCTTTCCGCCTTCCTCGACGCGCTGACGGTCGTGGCGGTGGTGATCAGCGTGGCCACCGGCTTCTATTCCATCTATCACAACGTGACGTCGAATCGCCCCGACGGCGACATCGGCGATGACAGCGATTTTACCGGCGAAGAGCGCAAACAGACGCTGGAGCAATTCCGCGCCTTTCTGCGCAGCCTGCTGATGCACGCCGGCGTCGGCACCGCGCTCGGCGGTGTCATGACCATGGTAGGCGAGCCGCAAAACCTGATCATCGCCAAAAACGCGGGCTGGGGTTTTATCGATTTCTTCCTGCGAATGGCGCCGGTCACGCTGCCGGTGTTGGTGTGCGGCCTGCTGGTTTGTTGGCTGGTAGAACGTTTTCGCCTGTTTGGCTACGGCGCGCAGCTACCGGAAGCGGTACGCGACGTGCTGAAAGAGTATGACCGCAAGGCCACTGCGGGTCGTAGCAAACAAGAACGACTCAAACTGGTGATGCAAGCGCTGATCGGCGTTTGGCTGGTGCTGGCGCTGGCCTTCCACCTGGCTGAAGTGGGGCTGATTGGCCTGTCGGTCATCGTTCTCGCCACCTCCCTGTGCGGCGTGAACGACGAGCACGCCATCGGCAAAGCGTTCCAGGAAGCGCTGCCGTTCACCGCGCTGCTGACGGTGTTTTTCACCGTGGTCGCGGTCATCATCGAGCAGCACCTGTTCAGCCCGGTGATCCAGTTTGTGCTGCGCGCCGAGCCCGCTTCTCAGCTTTCGCTGTTCTACCTGTTCAACGGCCTGCTGTCGTCGGTTTCCGACAACGTGTTCGTCGGCACGGTTTACATCAACGAGGCGCGCACCGCGCTGGAAACCGGCGCTATCGGGCTGAAGCAGTTCGAGCTGCTGGCGGTCGCCATCAATACCGGCACCAACCTGCCCTCGGTCGCCACCCCTAACGGGCAGGCGGCGTTTCTGTTTCTGCTGACGTCTGCGCTGGCGCCGCTGGTGCGTTTGTCGTATGGCCGCATGGTATGGATGGCCCTGCCTTATACGGTGGTGCTGACGGTGGTTGGCCTGCTGTGCGTCCAGTTCACCTTGGAACCGGCGACCGAGCTGTTGACGCAGTGGCATTGGCTGACGCTGCCGTCCATCGACGCCGTCGGCCACTGAGACGGCGCCGGCAGGGTGAACCGACTATTTTTACGCTGAATCCGGCCCAGGTGGCTGGCAGCGAAGAGGAATTGGTTTACACTGCCGGTTCAATTGCTTACTGCATGGAAGAATCTAGATATGTTGCAATTCTTTAACCGCTGTTCACAAGGACGCGGCGCCTGGCTGCTGATGGCCCTGACAGCGTTGGTGTTGGAACTGGTCGCGCTCTATTTCCAGCACGTTATGCTGCTGCAGCCGTGCGTGATGTGCATTTACGAGCGTTGCGCGCTGTTCGGTATCCTCGGCGCCTCGCTGGTGGGCGCCATCGCGCCGAAAACGCCGCTGCGCTACGCGGCGATCTTGCTGTGGATCTACAGCGCCTGGGAAGGCGTACAGCTGGCGTGGAAGCACACCATGATCCAGTTGCATCCTTCGCCATTCAATACCTGCGATTTCTTCGTCAGCTTCCCGTCATGGCTGCCGCTGGACAAATGGCTGCCGGCGGTGTTCCACGCTTCCGGTGACTGCTCCGTGCGTCAATGGCAATTCCTGACGTTGGAAATGCCGCAATGGTTGGTCGGCATCTTCGGCGCCTATCTGCTGGTGGCGCTGATTGTGCTGATCGCGCAGTTTGTTCGCCCACGCCGCCGCGACCTGTTCGGCCGCTGATCGGCAGACAAACAAAAAACGGCGCCGGAAGGCGCCGTTTTTTTAGGTATTGCTGCCACATTCCGAGATAAAGCCACCTCAGGTATGTGTAAGGAAGTAAACGAGCACGATCAGCGCTCCAGCTACGGCAAACAGGCGGATCATTTTCATTGTTATACTCTCGAACTTGCGGGAGAGCGGCCAAATTACCCAACTTATCGTTTAAAAAGAAGCATCCCGGCACAGTTAAGCGCGTAATTTACATAACATTAAGCTTCTGCGATATCGGCGACTAAAAACTGGCCATTCTGGCACCTTCCTTTCAGCCTTCGAGCATCAATAAATTACCGTTACTTATGAACGACTGCACCTTTGTCACATTCAGAGCACAATATTTTGGTGAAGTTTACCCATAAAATCCTTATAGTATCGGCAAAGTGAGTACTACCGATTTCCCTGGTGTTGTTGTGTGTCTTGCCCCTCATCTTTGCAGGGGCTTTTTTCCCCCCCTCCTCCCTCACACAAGCCCTTACCATCCTTAAATAAATTGTTGGAATTTGCCTCTATCCGGCAGCAAGCATCAACGCTATTCGCGCACTAAAGATTAAAATCGTTCGCGATGCTTTCCCTATGCTAAATGACGTGTTGACTTTCACCCTTTCTTCCTGTGAGCCAGGTTTTGGCTGACTAAAGCACATCATATGACATCAAGGACACGATACTATGCCGGATACCACATTGCCCCCTTCGTCTCAGCGCCCCTTCCTGCGGCGCATGCTGCTCAAAGCCGGGAAAAAATTCCTGCGCTGGAACGGCGAATTTCAGACTCGCCATTCGCTCATCTCCACCACGCCGCGGATCGGTAATCATGAATTTCATTGGGTGACGGCGCTGGAAGCCCGTTGGCCGGCCATTCGCGAGGAGTTGGATCGGTTGCTGGAGCACCCGGAGGATATCCCAGCGTTCCACCAAATATCGCCGGATCAGAAACGCATCTCTAAAGGAGATAACTGGAAAACCTTCGGGCTGTTTGTCTACGGGCAACGGGTTGATGAAAACTGCGCCATCTGCCCGCGCACGGCAGAGGCGGTCAGCGAGATCCCGGGCATGCGCACCGCCATGTTTTCAATCCTCAAACCGCACTATCACATCGTGCCCCACAAGGGCCCGACTCGAGCCGTCGTGCGCGCGCATCTGGGATTGATCGTGCCAAAGGATCGGGACAAGCTCTGGATCCGCGTTGACGACCAAATTCTGCACTGGGATGAAGGCAAGGTGATTTTGTTTGATGATTCTTATGAACACGAGGTCCGCAATGATACCGACGAGCTGCGTGCGGTGCTGTTTCTCGATGTCGACCGGCCAATGGACAAAGTGGGCACGGCGGTGAATAAACTGCTGTTCAGCCTGATCAAAGCCAGCCCGTATGTGAAGCAGCCGCTGAAAAATCTGGCCAACTGGCATCGCCGAGATAAAAAAGCGTGAAGCAAGAGTCTCACGCGCGTAAGCTCAATAGCCAAGAGGGCGGAATGTCTTAACACGCCGCCCTCTGGCATTAAAACTCGTGTTGCCTAGCAACATCTGTCAAGGTATCCGCGTTATCTGGCCCAGTCCGGCTTGTTGAGGATATGATCCTGCCAGTCCACCACTTCACTCTCGCGCACCGCAATATGCCGCACCGTGATGCGCTCGCCGTGCATCGCCGCTTTGGAGCCGCTGATCAGCGGGTGCCAGGGAAACAGCGGCTTGCCTTCGCCAATAAGGCGATAGGCGCAGGTCGGCGGCAGCCAATCGAAGGTAGTGAGGTTCTCGCGCGTCAGTTTAATGCAGTCTTCTTCCAGCTCGAAGCGCCGCTCATAGTTACGGCATTGGCAGGATTTGATGTTGAGCTGGTTGCAGGCTACGTTGGTAAAATAAATCTCGTCGGTATCTTCGTCGATCAGCTTATTCAAACAGCATTGCCCGCACCCGTCGCACAGCGATTCCCACTCTTGTTCTGACATTTCCGCCAGCGTTTTCTGTTGCCAAAAAGCGAGTTGTGACATGTTAGCGTCCGGTTTCGGTAAATGGATAAGTCACCTGCGCGCAGGTTCGAGGGGGGACTATATAGACATTTTAGCCACAAGATGCAAGCTTTGCCGCCGACGATGTCGGCGGCAAGGAGAAATCAGATCACCCGGGTGCTGAGCATTTTGCCGTTCAGGCTGATTTTCAGCATGTCGCCGGAAGCCATCGGCCCCACGCCCTGCGGCGTGCCGGTCAGGATGATGTCACCGGCGCGCAGCGTGAAGAAGCGGCTCATGTAGCTGATAAGCGGCAGGATTGGCGTGATCATGTCGCGCGTATTGCCCTGCTGGCGCAATTGATCGTTGACGGTCAACGACAGCTCGGCGTTTTGCGGATCGCCGAATTCCGCCACCGGGATAAATCCCGACATCGGGCAGGAACCGTCGAAGGCCTTGGCCTTTTCCCACGGCTGACCGGCCTTTTTAAAGCCCGCTTGCAGATCGCGCAGCGTCAGATCGAGCGCCACACCGTAACCGGCGATCGCCCGCGCAACGCGATCTTCGTTGGCCTGTTTCAACGGCGTGCCGATCAATACCGCCAGCTCCACCTCATGATGCACCGCACCGAACTCTTTGGGGATGGCCACCGGCTGGCGAATATCACACAACGCCGTTTCCGGTTTGATAAACACCACCGGTTCGACGGACACCGCGCTGCCCATTTCTTTGATGTGATCGGCGTAGTTGCTGCCGACGCAGACCACCTTGTTCACCGGGAAATCGAGCAACGAACCCTGCCAGTCTCTATGTTGATACATACCGCTTCTCCCAAACTGTAGAGGCTTGGCGCGCCAAGCCGATTATTGGTGTGCCGGATCAATGCCCGATCGCGTCTGCCATCATACCCACGGCGAGAGCGAAATAGTAAGAGCGATTCCAGTGCATGAGGGTGCGGAAATTATCATAGACCAGGAACGTCCGCCCCTGCAGATCATCCGGCGCGATAATCCAACCGCGCTGCACGGCATGCGGCAACGCACTGCCATCCGCGCGGCGCACGCCGCGTTTCTGCCAGTCGTTGACGCTGCGCGCCTGCGCGTCTTTCAGGCCCAGTTCGGCCGGGTTGAAACCGGCGGGCAATTTGACCTCGCGCCCCCAACCGATGCCGGGCTGCCAACCCTCTTTGGACAAATAGCTGGCTGTAGACGCGAAAACGTCGTCAATGTTATTCCAGATATCGATGCGCCCGTCGCCGTCGCCATCCGCCGCATAGCGCAAGAAGGAGCTCGGCATAAACTGGCATTGCCCCATCGCGCCGGCCCAGGAGCCTTTCAGCGGCGTATCGCCGACATGCCCCTGCTCAACTATCTGCAGCGCCGCCATCAGTTCCTGGCTGAAAAAAGCTTCACGGCGCCCTTCAAACGCCAAGGTCGCCAGCGCAGACACCACGTCTTCCCGCCCCTGAATCTTGCCGTAGGCGCTCTCCATCCCCCACAGCGCGATGATATAACGCCCTGGCACCCGATAGCGCTCGCTGGCCCGCGACCATTGCGCATGGCGCAGCCGATACAGTTCGCGCCCCTGGCGCACCTTGGCGGGCGACATCACCCGCCGTAGATAGTCGTCCAGGGTTACCTTCTGCTCCGGCTGATTGCGATCGGCCTTGATCACCCGATCGACGAAATGGATTTGCGCAAACGCGCGATCAAGGGTGGCCTGACTGATGCCCTGTTCCCGCGCCCGGCGCTTAAGTTGATCGACATACGCCGGGAACTGCGCCGGATCGCGGCCGCTCGCCGCCAGCGTCGTCTCCTGCGCCGCCTGCGATGCGCCGGGCATCAGCACCCCGCCCAGCGCCAACCAGGCGGCCAATACGGTCTTTCTCGCCGAACGTGTCATCGCGCCTCCCCTGGCCGTGGCGACTGTCTCAGGCCTTATCGCCCGCCAGATGCTGATTGAGCAGGTTTTCAACCGGCGGCGGGAACTGCAGATAATAGCCTTCGTCTTTCAACGCCTGCTTCACCTTTTCGATATCCGCCGAGGCCAATTTTTTGCGCTCATCGAGCGACAGCATCATGGCGAATTGCGGCACGCCGAAACTTTTCATCAGCTCTTCCGGCACACGAGAGAAATCGTCTTTTTTTTCGACATAAAGATAAGTTTGATCGCGTTTCGGGCTTCTATAGATCACACAAAGCATTTTTTTAACTCTATTTAATTGAGGGAGCGTCTTGCCTGGATATAACTCTGACTATAACATGCTTATAGTACATCGGAATATCGCACCCCGAGTGGTATTCCGGGGATTTAAAGTTGCTGAGACTGAGTCAGGATAGATGTCACAATCGCCAATTGAGCTAAAAGGCAGCAGTTTTACCCTATCGGTTGTTCATTTGCATAATTCGCAGCCCGAGGTAATACGCCAGGCGTTACAGGAAAAAGTTGAGCAAGCGCCCGCTTTTCTGAAAAACGCCCCTGTTGTTATCAACGTCGCAACGCTGGAAGGCGATGCGAACTGGAAAGAACTTCAACAGGCTGTCGCGGCAGCAGGTCTGCGCGTTGTGGGTATCAGCGGTTGCAGAGATGAGCGTCAAAAGCGCGCGATAGCCCGCGCCGGGCTGCCGCTGCTGAGCGAAGGCAAAGGCCAGAAAATGGCGGCGCCGGAGCCTGCACCAGCGCCCGTGGTGGCGGATAACGCCCCCGCCAAAACGCGCATCATCAGTACGCCTGTCCGCTCCGGCCAACAGATTTACGCCCGCAACAGCGATCTTATCGTGACCAGCAGCGTCAGCGCCGGCGCCGAATTGATTGCCGACGGCAATATTCATGTCTACGGCATGATGCGCGGTCGCGCACTGGCAGGCGCGTCAGGCGACACGCAATGTCAGATTTTTTGCACCCACCTGGCGGCTGAGCTAGTCTCTATCGCAGGGCAGTACTGGTTGAGCGACCAAATCCCGTCCGATTACGTCGGGCAGGCCGTACGACTCAGCCTGTTGGATAACGCTTTAACCATACAACCTTTAAATTAAGCCCTTTTGACAAGGAATCCATTTCATGGCACGCATTATTGTTGTTACATCGGGTAAAGGGGGCGTTGGCAAGACCACTTCGAGCGCGGCCATCGCTACCGGCCTGGCCCAAAAAGGCAAGAAAACCGTCGTGATCGATTTCGATATCGGTCTGCGTAATCTTGACCTGATCATGGGCTGCGAACGTCGGGTAGTTTATGATTTCGTGAACGTGATTCAGGGCGATGCCACGCTGAATCAGGCGTTGATCAAAGACAAACGCACTGAAAACCTCTATATCCTGCCGGCTTCGCAGACACGCGACAAAGACGCGTTAACCCGTGAAGGCGTTGAAAAAGTCCTCAACGATCTCGGCGAGATGGATTTTGACTTCGTGGTCTGCGACTCACCGGCCGGTATCGAAACCGGTGCGCTGATGGCGCTGTATTTCGCCGACGAAGCTATCATCACCACCAACCCGGAAGTGTCTTCGGTACGCGACTCCGACCGTATCCTGGGCATTCTCTCTTCCAAATCACGCCGCGCTGAGAAAGGCGAATCGCCTATCAAGGAACACCTGCTGCTGACCCGTTACAACCCGGGCCGCGTCAGCCGTGGCGACATGCTGAGCATGGAAGACGTGCTGGAAATCCTGCGCATTCCGCTGGTGGGCGTAATCCCGGAAGACCAGTCCGTACTGCGCGCTTCCAACCAGGGTGAGCCTGTCATTCTGGATGCCGAGTCAGACGCCGGTAAGGCGTATGACGATACCGTTTGCCGCTTGTTGGGGGAAGAACGCCCATTCCGCTTCATTGAAGAAGAGAAGAAGGGTTTCCTGAAACGCCTTTTTGGGGGATAAACCATGGCCTTATTAGACTTCTTTCTGTCCCGCAAAAAACAGACAGCCAATATAGCCAAGGAACGGCTGCAGATTATCGTCGCTGAGCGTCGCCGCGGGGACAGTGAGCCCCCGTATCTGCCTGATTTGAAACGCGATATTCTGGCGGTTATTTGCAAATACATTCAGATCGATCCTGAAATGCTGCACGTGCAGTTCGAGCAGAAAGGGGACGATATTTCGGTACTTGAACTTAACGTGACATTGCCGGAATCGGAAGAAGCAGCTAAATGATTGCGACGCATTAATTACCCCCTGTATATTTTATGCAGGGGGTAACTGTATGTGCATCCAGTTATTAAGCATTATCGGCAGCAAAAAATCGATTTTTCCCTTTGGGATAATTCCCAATTAACTTTGCCGCCACCTCGTTTAAAGTAAATTCTGGCCAGATTTACCTTCAACGCATTATTTCCTGCCTATATTCACCCGAGCAGAGTTTCCCTACCCTGCCCTGGTGATAATCAGCGATTAATAATCTTTCAGGATGTCCTGCAACGGCGCCATTAATAAATCGCCGCGCCAGCCGCTGATTAATTCAGGGCGACTTTCGCCGTCCTTCAGTTTCCAATGCCAGTTCAACAATTGGTTAATTTGGCGACGGGATGCCAGCAGCTCGCTGCTCAACCCGCTTTGCTCGCTGACGGCAGCGATCGCCGCCTTGATGTCTTTGAACACCTTCTTGTAGCCCGGCTGATCGATAAGGTTGGCCAACGGCGCCGGCAACTCGGACTCGTCCAGCGCTTCGGCCTCCGCCACCAGCGCCAGCAGCGTTTTACCGTGATAACGGATCTCCGGCCCGCTCAGACCCAGCGAATCCAGTTCTCCCAGCGAAGACGGCATATAGCGCGCCACCTGCCACAGGTTCTCCTCACGCACCACAAAGTTCACCGCCAGATCGCGCTCACGCGCCTGGCGCAGCCGCCATTCCGCCAACTTCTGCAGACAACCGAGCTGACGCGGGCGCAGCTGCCAGGCGTTGCTGATTTCGCGGTAGGCCAATGCCGGCGCCAGCGTCTCGCTACGGCGCTGGCACAGCAGCAGGCACTCGTTATTGGCCGCCGCGGTCCAACCGGCCTCTTCGGTCTCCTGCACCAACTGTTTAGCCATCGGCAGCAGATAGAACACGTCGGCGGCCGCATACACGCACTGTCTTTCAGTCAGCGGGCGCGCCAGCCAGTCGGTGCGCGACTCGCTCTTGTCCAGCTCAACCTTCATGTACTCCGCCACCAGCGTCGCGAAGCCACAGGAGAGCGGCCGGCCGGTAAAGGCCGCCAGGATCTGGGTATCGACCATCGGCGTCGGCAGCGTTTTAAAGGCGTTGAGAAACACTTCGAGATCTTCACTGCCGGCATGCAGGAACTTCACCACGGCGGTGTCGGCCAGCAGGTCGACAAACGGCTGCCATTGCTTGATCGGCAGAGGATCGATAAGGGAGAGTTGTTCACCGTCGTAGAGCTGGATCAGGCCCAGCTGCGGATAGTAGGTGCGCGTTCTGACAAACTCGGTGTCCAGCGCAATCTGGGCATGCTTTCTCGCCTGCTCGCAGACCTGCTGCAATCCGGCATCGGTAGTGATCAACTGATAATTCAAAACATCATTCTCTTGTAGGATTCAAACACAACAACGCCGGCATTCACCGGCGTTGTTGATAGTCAGGCGCGAGAGCGACACCTAGGCGGCATCGGCCGGCTTCGGCGTTTTTAGCTCATCGCGCAGTTCTCGCCGCAAAATCTTGCCGACGTTAGACTTCGGCAGTTCATCGCGGAACTCAACAATTTTAGGCACTTTATACCCGGTCAGGTGCCGACGGCAATGGGTCAGCAGCTCTTCCTTGGTCAGCGAGGCGTCTTTCTTCACCACGCAGATCTTCACCGTTTCGCCGGAGACCTCGCTCGGCACACCGATCGCCGCACATTCCAGCACTTTCGGATGCTGGCTGACCACGTCCTCGATCTCGTTCGGGTAAACGTTGAAACCGGAGACCAGGATCATGTCTTTCTTGCGGTCGACGATGCGCACGAACCCCTGCTCGTCTACGGTCACCACATCGCCGGTCGCCAACCAGCCATCTTTCAGCACTTCGTCGGTGGCGTCCGGGCGCTGCCAATAGCCTAACATAACTTGCGGCCCTTTGACCCACAGTTCGCCCGGTTCGCCCGGCGGTACATCGTGGCCATTGTCGTCCACCAACCGAATGTCCGTCGACGGCACCGGCAGGCCGATGCTGCCGCTGTAGTGTTTCAGATCGTAAGGGTTACCGGCCACCAGCGGCGCGCACTCCGTCAGGCCATAGCCTTCCAGCAGGTGTTTACCGGTAGTTTTTTCCCACTTCTCGGCCACCGCTTTTTGCACCGACATGCCGCCGCCGACCGAGAAACGCAGCGTAGAGAAATCGAGCTTGTGGAACTCTTCATTGTTCAGCAACGCATTGAACAAGGTATTCACCCCGCTCATGGCGGTGAACGGGTATTTACCCAACTCCTTCACCAGCCCCGGAATATCGCGCGGGTTGGTGATCAGCAAATTGCGCCCGCCCAGATCGATAAACAGCAGGCAGTTCACCGTCAGCGCGAAAATGTGATACAGCGGCAACGCCGTCACCACCAGTTCCTGCCCTTCGCGGAACAGCGGCGAATAGGCGGCCTTGGCCTGCTCGAGGTTGGCCTGCATGTTGCGGTGCGTCAGCATCGCGCCCTTCGCCACCCCGGTGGTGCCGCCCGTATATTGCAGGAAGGCCAGATCGGCATTAATGATGTCCGGTTTTACATACTGCAGGCGGCGGCCGCGCTGCAGCGCGCTGCGGAATGAAATGGCGTCCGGCAGGTTGTATTTCGGCACCAGACGCTTGACGTACTTGACCACGAAGTTGACCAGCGTACCTTTGGCGGCCGACAGCTGATCGCCCATGCGCGTCAGGATCACGTGCTTAACCTGAGTGTTGAACACCACTTTTTCCAGCGTATGGGCGAAGTTGGACACGATGACGATGGCGCTGGCGCCGCTGTCGTTCAACTGGTGCTCCAGCTCACGCGGGGTATACAGCGGGTTGACGTTGACCACCACCATGCCGGCGCGCAGAATGCCGAACAGGGCGATGGGGTATTGCAACAGGTTAGGCATCATCAGTGCGACGCGGTCGCCCTTCTTCAGGCCCAGTTCATTTTGCAGGTAAGCCGCGAAAGCCCGGCTGCGTTCTTCCAGTTTGCGGAAGGTCATCACCTCGCCCATATTGATAAAGGCGGGCTGATCGGCATAGCGCTGCACGGCATGCTCAAACATTTCGATCAACGACGAATAGCGATCGGCATCAATCTCTGCGGGCACATCTGCCGGATACCGTTTTAACCAGACCTTATCCAAGGTATTACTCCTGAAATCATTACTAATTATCATCGCAGCCCTCAAACTCGCAGCCTAACCATAACAATATTTTAACTCAGCAGACCAGTTCGGGTTTTAAACATTATTCAGGTTGCGATGTACGTCACTAATTGTCGGATATTCCTTATCCCAAAAAACAAAAGGGCGGCCTGAGCCGCCCTGTCAAATGTGTTCACATCAAGCGTATGCTACTCGGTTACGATGGTTTGCACCTGTGCCGGGCCAGGGTTGTACCAGCCATAGCCTGCGCCCCAACCGGGTCCCCACGGACCTCCGCGCCAGCCCCAAGGGCCCATCGGCGCCGGCGGCATCACCACCTGCTGCACCAGATGCCAGCGCTTGAAACCGGTCACGTTCATCGTTACGAAGCGATATGGCGTCATGCCGATCCGCCCCTCTTTCAGGCCGGTGATAGGGCCGACGACGGTCACCAGTTGGCCTTTGAAATCGACCGGTTCGAGGAAGCCGTTCACCGTGGCCAGCAAGCGGCCGTTCGACGGTTCACCCAGTATCGGCCGCGCACCGCTGTCGAGCGGCACCGCCGCAATCTCCAGCACCGTGCGCCCTTGTTCGTTGGCGACGTTTACCACGGTGCCGCCGAAACGGGCTTCCGCGCCGGTAAACAGGTTGGGTGCATTTTGTACCGAGGACAGCTGAGTCACCGGCGTAGGGCTGGAGCCTTTGATCGCATCCGGTACGGTGACGCACCCGGATAAAACCAGCGCGCCGCAGGCGACGGCCAGCAGCGACAGCTTTTTACTTGCAGTGCGGATTAACATGGTCGCAATCTCCTGAAATGGCTGTAACTTTGACCGCGTTTCATCGTTCAAGTTGCAACCCCTCATCGCCCGGCATCAACATCAGCACAATAACGCCGCGATTACTCGCGGCCCGGCAGTTTTTTCCAGGTGACTTCATTGCGCAGATAGGTCGGCTCGGCGTTTTCCACCGCTACCGCCAGCCCTTCTTGCCAGGCCTGCAGCGCCAGCGGCAGCATGTCTTCCGCCTGCGGCAACAGCATTTGGCCGTCACGTACGCTCAACGCGGAACCCTTGACCAAGTCGGGATAGGTTTGCCACCCGGTGCCAACATGGGCCCATTCGCCCTGCAGGCGCTGCGCACGCTCCAGCGCCTGCGCCGGCGACAGCACGGCCTCGCTTTCGCTTTCCAACCAGCGGCCGTCCGCCTGGCGTTCGAACTGCCCCCAGTAGACCTCGCCCATGCGCGCATCGATCGCCGCCAGCACACGCCCCGCGCCGCTGACGCGCCAGGCGCCCTGCGCCATGGTTTGCAGCGTGGAAACGCCGATCATCGGCAGATCGGCGCCCAGCGCCAGGCCTTGAGCGATGCCGATACCGATGCGCACCCCGGTAAAGCTGCCGGGGCCACGGCCGAAGGCCAGCGCATCGAGCTGATTGAGCGCCAGACCGGATTCCGCCAGCACCTGCTGCACCATAGGTAAAATTCGTTGCGTATGCTCGCGTGGGCACAGCTCAAACAGGGCGTGGATTTCGCCTTGATTCCAGACGGCGACGGAACAGGCTTCCGTCGCGGTATCGATCGCTAAAATTCGCGTGGACATGCCAACCTCTGGCGGGAATAAAACTGGGTTTTTCATACAGGGCGCGCATTGTAGCACAGCCCCGTAAGCCCTTCATCTTTCACGTGGCCGACGTGTCGGCGGCCTGCAGGAAGGCGATTGCCTGCTTCAGATCGCGGGTGCGCGGCGTGGGCGGCAGGCTATTGAGGAACACCTCGCCGTAAGGGCGCATCACCAGACGGTTATCGCAAATCACCAGCACGCCGCGATCGTCGGTGTCGCGGATCAAACGGCCGACGCCCTGTTTCAGGGTGATGACCGCATCCGGCAACTGCACATCATTGAACGGATCGCCGCCACGCAGGCGGCAATCTTCAATGCGCGCCTTCAGCAACGGATCGTCCGGTGACGTGAACGGCAGTTTATCGATGATGACGCAGGACAGCGCATCGCCGCGCACGTCCACCCCTTCCCAGAAGCTGCTGGTCGCCACCAGCAGCGCGTTACCGGCGGCGACGAACTGCGCCAACAGCTGGCCTTTACTGGTTTCCCCTTGCAACAGCACCGGCAGCGTCATCGTGGCGCGAAACTCTTCCGCCAGCTCGCGCATCATCTGGTGCGAGGTGCACAAGAAGAAGCAGCGGCCGTTGTTGGCTTCGATTAATGGCCGCAGCATGCGCGCCAGCTGGCGCGCCCCGCCGGGCTGATTCGGCGAAGGCAAAAAGCGCGGCACGCACAGCAACGCCTGTTTGGCATAGTCGAACGGGCTCGGCAGCAGCAGCGTTTTGGCCTTGGTCAGCCCCAGCCGTTCGGTGAAGTGACCCAGCTGATCGTTGACCGACAGCGTGGCCGAGGTAAAGATCCAGCTGCCCGGCTTCTCGTCCAGCATTTCGCGGAAACGATCGGCCACCGTCAACGGCGTCAGCGCCAGCACGAAGTGGCGCGAATTGCACTCATACCAATAGCTGTAGCCCGGCTCCGTCACCGCCTTGAGGCGTTTGAGGCGCGCGCGGTACAGCGTGGCGCGCTCAAAGGCGGCGTCCAGCAGCGCCGAACGCCCCAGCGACAGTTTCATGACGTCGTAACACAGCTCCAGCGCGTCATCGAGCAGCAACAAAGCGCGCTGCACGTTCGGCTCCCCGAGCACGTCACGCAGATTGCCGCGAAAACCCGGCTCTCCCAGATTAAGGCGAAAATCTTGCGTGCTCAGGCTGAGACGATCGGCGCTTTTTTGCAGTTGGGCGGCATCGCGCACCTCGGTGCGGTAGGCGATGGTGATGTCCTTCGCCAGATCCAACAATTGGCGGCTGGTGAGCTGCTGGCCAAAATACTGGCTGGCGATGTCGGGGATTTGGTGCGCCTCATCGAAAATCATCACCTCGGCTTCCGGGATCAGCTCGGCGAAACCGCCCTCTTTCACCACCATATCCGCCAGGAACAGGTGATGGTTCACCACCACCACATCCGCATCCATCGCGCGGCGGCGCGCTTTGACCACGAAGCAATCCTGATACAGCGGGCAATCGCTGCCGAGACAGTTGTCATTGGTGCTGGTCACCAATGGCCAGACGAAGCTGTCTTCCGCCACTTCGCTGCAGGTGCTGATGTCGCCTTCTTTGGTCTGCGACGACCACTTGCGCAGCTGCACCAAATCGATCAGCGTCTGCCCCGCCAGCTCCCCGCCGGCCATCGACTGCTGCTCAAGACGCTCCAGACACAGGTAGTTGGAGCGCCCCTTCAGCAGCGCCAGCTTGCCTTTGTACTTCAGCGCCTTGGCGACGGTGGGCAGATCGCGCGCATACAGCTGATCCTGCAACGCTTTCGAACCGGTCGAGATGATCACTTTGCGATCGGCGCGCAGCGCCGGCGCCAGATAAGCGAAGGTTTTGCCGGTGCCGGTGCCGGCTTCCACCACCAGTTCCTGCTTGAAATTGATCGCTTCGGTGACGGCCTGCGCCATCTGCCGCTGCGGCTCACGCGGTTTGAATCCCTTGATAGCCTGCGCCAATGCGCCGTCTGTTGCAAAATCGTCTGTCACGCTGTCTCTCTGCCGGTGTCATTCAGCGGTGATTATGCCAAGCCTGCCGCCCGGCTACCACCCACTTTATCGCCGCGCTTTTTCATCACCGGCTGTGCTACCCTTAGCGGGACTATGATATGGAGATAAGCAAATGAATATCGAAAGAATTGATCCCGATCAGCGCTGGTCCGAAGCCGTGGTGCACAACGAGACCGTTTACTATACCAGCGTGCCGGAGAACCTGGATGATGACGCGACCGCGCAGACCGCCAACGCCCTTGCAGCCATCGACGTGCTGCTGGCGCGCGTAGGCTCGGATAAAAGCCGCATTTTGGACGCCACCATCTTCCTGGCCAATACCGCCGACTTCGCCGCGATGAACGCCGCCTGGGACGCCTGGGTGGTTGCCGGCAGCGCGCCGGTACGCTGCACCGTGCAGGCGCAGCTGATGAATCCGAAATATAAAGTGGAAATCAAAATCATCGCCGCGCTGTAAGCCTGAGCGCAGACGAAAAAAAACCGCAGACGGCAACGCCTGCGGTTTTTTATTGCCCGCTATCAGGACAGTTTAAGGATCACCATCCCCGCCAGCAACAGCGCCAGGCCGATCCAGCCTTTGGCGTTCAACCGCTGGCCGAACATGATCCAGCCCGCAGCGATAGTGGCGGCGATACCGAAACCGCCCCACAACGCATAAGCGATCGACAGATCGATGCCCTTCACCGCCTGCGCCAGGGCGCTGAACGCGCCGAGCACCGACAGCAGCGACAACAGCCCCAGCCAAATTTTACGGAAGCCGTCTGACATCTTCAGGAAGATGTTGGCGATGATTTCCAGCACGATGGCCAGCCCCAGGAACCCAATGTGGTACAACTCAAACTGTTGCATGGTTGTCACCTCGCGGGCTGACCTGTTTTCGCTCTTTGCGGGTGCCGGATTTCACCAGCATGATGCCGGCGATCAGCGTAGCCAGACCCAGCACCTTCAGCGCCGAGATCGGCTCGTCGAACCACAGCACGCTGAACAGGGTGATGAACAGAATGCCGATGCCTTCCCACAGCGCATAAGCCACGCCCAACGCCACGCGTTTTACCGCTACTGACAACAACACATAAGACGCGGTGATCATCACGTACATCACGATATGCCCAATCATGCCGCCATTGACGCTGGCGTATTTCATCGACAAGGTGCCGATGATTTCGGTCATGATGGCCAAACCTAAAAAGATCCAATAAATCATAATTTTTCTCCCAAACGGCGAATAACGCGCGCCAAGGCATATTTATCCCGATTTATCTCGTCGAACGGCCGCAGTACGGCGCGCAAGACGCAGAGATCCCTGGGGATAAACTGACCCAAACGCAAAAAGAATGTTTGCCCGGCTGAACGGTAGAACGAAGGCCTAAGCCCGCTACCCGCACCGGTTAAGGGAGAAAGACGCTATAGCTCGCTGCACCAGTGATGCTCACTGGCAAGGATCGCAGACAGGAAGAGTTGGCACGTAGAGGTTCTGAGGGTAGTTCCGTTAATAGTCATCATAATAGTTCTCTATTATCAGCCGCACACCGTGCGATTTGCCCAATATCCTCATAAAAGTAAAATTTTCAACTGAGATATTTTTACCACAGCCAAAATAAGAAAGCAAACTGCCGTTTTCATCAAAAAGCAGAAAAAAACGGGTTAAAAATAAGAAAGTTAATCACGATAAAAATTAAAAAAGGCTCAACAAAGGGTTGAGCCTTGCGATATCCGCGGGAGAGCAAATAAGCGCCAACCCCAGGCCTGGCGCGGGTTACAACGCGGCGCCGCTAACGGCGCTGCGCGCCAGTTCAGTGATGCGCGCATAGTCGCCTTTTTCGAGCGCGTCCGCCGGCACCAGCCAGGAACCGCCGATGCAAAGCACGCTTTTCAGCGCCAGATAATCGCGGTAATTGTTTGGCGTAATGCCGCCGGTCGGGCAAAAACGCACCTGCGGGAACGGGCCGCCGATCGCCTGCAGCGCCTTCACGCCGCCGTTGGCTTCCGCCGGGAAGAATTTAAATTCGCGCAGGCCGTGATCCATGCCCTGCATCAGTTCAGACACGGTGCTGATGCCCGGGATCAGCGGGATGGATCCCGCCGTCGCCGCCTGCAGCAAGGCCTCGGTCAGCCCTGGGCTGATGGCGAACTGCGCCCCGGCTTCGGTCACCTGCCGCAGCTGCTGCGGGTTGATCACCGTACCGGCGCCGATGATCGCCTCCGGCACCTCTTCGGCGATAGCGCGGATAGACTCCAGTCCGCAGGCGGTGCGCAGCGTCACCTCCAATACCCGCACGCCGCCGGCAACCAGCGCTTTCGCCAGCGGCACCGCCTGCTCCAGCTTGTTGATCACGATAACAGGCACCACCGGCCCCGCCGTCAGGATCTGCTCGGCGCTGGTTTTCCAGTTTTTCATCGTTATTTCTCCATTACTCGCGGTTAACAATGGCACGCCCCTGCCACAGGGCTCCGCACAAATGCGCGGACGTCCGGCCGTACCGTAAGTGATGAGGCCCGCGCGCAGATCGCAGGCAAAAAAAAGCCGGCAGACAGGCTGCCGGCATTACGCATTATTCGAACTCGTTCCAGGAGCGGCCGTCGCGGGTGATCATCGCCACCGAGGCCACCGGCCCCCAGGTACCCGCCTGGTAAGGCTTAGGCGCCTCGTTGTCGGCTTTCCATGCGTCCATGATGGAGTCGACCCACTTCCAGGCTTCTTCCACTTCATCGCGGCGCACGAACAGCGCCTGAATGCCACGCATGGTCTCCAGCAGCAGGCGCTCATAGGCGTCCGCCACGTGCTCCTGGTTGAAGGTTTCCGAGAAGCTCAGGTCCAGCTTGGTGGTCTGCAGGCGGTGCTTGTGATCCAGCCCCGGCACCTTGTTCAGCACCTGAATTTCGATGCCTTCGTCCGGCTGCAGGCGGATGGTCAGCTTGTTCTGCGGCAACTGCTGGTAAGAATCGCTGAACAGGTTAAGCGGCGGGTTTTTGAAGTACACCACCACTTCCGAACATTTGGTCGGCAGACGTTTACCGGTACGCAGGTAGAACGGCACGCCGGCCCACTGCCAGTTGTCGATATCCACGCGGATAGAGACGAAGGTTTCGGTGCTGCTGCTCTTGTTCGCCCCTTCCTCTTCCAGATAACCCGGCACTTTCTTGCCCTGGACGAAGCCGGCGGTGTACTGACCGCGCACGGTGGTTTCCCGGACATTGGTCTGATCGATGCGGCGCAGCGAGCGCAGCACCTTCACCTTCTCGTCGCGGATGCGGTCGGTCGTCAGATCCGCCGGCGGCGACATGGCGATCATGGTCAGGATCTGCAGCAGGTGGTTCTGGATCATGTCGCGCATCTGGCCGGCCTGGTCGAAGTAACCCCAACGCCCTTCGATGCCCACCTCTTCCGCTACGGTGATCTGCACCGAATCGATGGTGCGGTTATCCCAGTTGGAGGCGAACAGCGAGTTGGCGAAACGCAGCGCCAACAGGTTCAGCACCGTCTCTTTGCCGAGATAGTGGTCGATACGGTAAACCTGGGATTCGTTGAAGTACTCCGCCACCTGATCGTTGATCACGCGTGAGGACGCCAAATCGGTGCCCAGCGGTTTCTCCATCACCACGCGCGCCGGCTCATGGTTCAGCTTGGCTTCGCCCAGCCCTTTGCAGATGGAGCCAAAGGTGCTTGGCGGCATGGCGAAGTAGTTGATGGTGGTGCGGTGCTTCTGATCCAGCATTTTACCCAATTTGGTAAAGTTCTTGCTGTCGTTGACGTCCAGGTTGCAGAAGTCCAGGCGCGCGCTTAGCGTGGCCCAGAGTTCGTCATCCAGTTTTTCCTTCATGAAGGTGCCAAGCGCTTCCTTGACCACTTCGGTATAGGCTTGTTTATCCCACTCCGCGCGGCCAACGCCGATGATCCGCGTATCCGGGTGGATGTGTCCGGCTTTCTCTAACTGGTACAGGGAAGGCAGCAGTTTACGGCGCGCCAAATCACCTTTCGCGCCGAAAATAACCAGGTCACACGCCTGGGCTGTAGAGGTTACCGCCATGTTCATCTCCTCGTTGCAGGATATTTGTAATTTTCTTACATTACTAATGTACTCTGTTTGACTACGGCCAGCAAACCCGGAGCAAAGCAGAAAAAAAGGCTTCAAGATTCCAGTGGAAAGCGCCAATCTACGCCAACGCCCTCACCACGGGCAAAACTGTAATTTTTCGTCTTTTTTGACGCTCTGTTACCATTATGAAAGTTAGACACAGGTCATATTCTGGTGAAAAAACCCTGCATACGCCGTGTCGAGACTGCCAACGGTTACCAGCACGTAGTATATTTTCACTAAACCGGCATTGATTTCTCCTTTGTTTGAAATCGACATACCCTATCGATTCCAGGTTACAGCCGCTCGTTTGGCGTCTGCTTGCACGGCGAACACGGGCGAAATTCGACGCTGTTGCTTGAAAGCCACAGGGATAAAACCATGAGTGACTCTCGTTATATGAATACGCTGGACAAAATCCAGAGCCATCTGGAACGCCTGAGCAAATCTGAAAGGAAAGTCGCCGAGGTGATCCTGGCCTCCCCGCAGACCGCCATTCACTCCAGCATCGCCACGCTGGCGCGCATGGCCGACGTCAGCGAACCTACCGTCAACCGCTTTTGCCGCCGCCTTGATACCAAAGGCTTTCCCGATTTCAAACTGCATCTCGCCCAAAGCCTGGCTAACGGCACGCCCTACGTAAACCGTAACGTTGAGGAAGATGACAGCGTCGATTCCTATACCAGCAAGATCTTCGAATCGGTAATGGCCAGCCTGGATACAGTAAAGGCAAATTTGGATATTGCCGCAATCAATCGTGCGGTTGACCTGCTCACCCAGGCAAAAAAGATCTCTTTCTTCGGGCTGGGCGCCTCCGCGGCGGTGGCGCACGATGCGATGAACAAATTTTTCCGCTTCAACATTCCGGTGGTCTACTTCGATGACATCGTCATGCAGCGCATGAGCTGCATGAACTCCAGCGAAGGCGACGTGGTGGTGCTGATCTCACACACCGGCCGCACCAAGAATCTGGTGGAGATGGCCCACCTGGCGCGGGAGAACGACGCCACGGTACTGGCTATCACCTCGCGCGACACCCCGCTCGCCCAGGCGGCGACCCTGGCCCTGCTGCTCGACGTGCCCGAAGACACCGACGTTTACATGCCGATGGTGTCGCGGATCGCGCAATTAACGCTCATTGACGTGCTCGCCACCGGATTTACCTTGCGCCGAGGGGCTAAATTCAGAGATAACTTGAAGCGGGTCAAAGAAGCGCTCAAAGAATCGCGCTTTGATAAAGGCGTGGTCATTCCCAACAGTTTTGATTCGTGACCCGACGAAGAAAAAATCGCCGTTCAACAGACATTTGAATGACGGCATCAGAGGCGGTACCCTGTTAACATGCTCATGCGGGTAACCCGGGTGAAATATCAGTGTTGTAAAATTACATTTCACGCCTGGTTTCGTTATCCGACGTTATCGCAACACCAATATTTGCTTCACCAGTCAACGGAGTAATACATGTCCAGACGGCTCAGAAGAACCAAAATCGTTACCACCCTGGGTCCGGCTACAGACCGCGACAATAATCTGGAAAAGATCATTGCCGCCGGTGCCAACGTAGTTCGGCTTAACTTCTCCCACGGCAGCCCGGAAGATCACCAGGCTCGCGCTGACAAAGTGCGCGAAATCGCTGCCAAACTGGGGCGTCACGTCGCTATCCTCGGCGATCTGCAAGGGCCGAAAATTCGCGTCTCCACCTTCAAGGAAGGCAAAATCTTCCTCAACGTGGGCGATAAATTCCTGCTGGACGCCAACCTGTCAAAAGGCGAAGGCGATAAAGAAAAAGTCGGTATCGACTATAAAGGCCTGCCAGCCGACGTGGTGCCGGGCGACGTCCTGCTGCTCGATGACGGCCGCGTTCAGTTGAAAGTGCTCGAAGTTCAGGGCATGAAAGTGTTTACCGAAGTGACCGTCGGCGGCCCGCTGTCCAACAACAAGGGCATCAACAAACTCGGCGGTGGCCTGTCGGCCGAAGCCCTGACCGAAAAAGACAAGGCGGACATCGTGACCGCCGCCAAGATTGGCGTCGACTACCTGGCGGTCTCCTTCCCGCGTACCGGTGAAGATCTGAACTATGCCCGCCGCCTGGCGCGCGATGCGGGCTGCAACGCCAAGATCGTGTCCAAGGTTGAGCGCGCCGAAGCAGTTTGCACCGACGAAGCGATGGACGACATTATTCTGGCCTCCGACGTGGTGATGGTCGCCCGTGGCGACCTAGGCGTCGAAATCGGCGATCCGGAACTGGTCGGCATTCAGAAGAAACTGATCCGCCGCGCCCGCACCCTGAACCGCGCAGTGATCACCGCGACCCAGATGATGGAGTCGATGATCACCAACCCGATGCCGACCCGCGCCGAAGTCATGGACGTGGCCAACGCCGTGCTGGACGGCACCGACGCCGTCATGCTGTCGGCGGAAACCGCCGCTGGCCAATACCCGGCGGAAACCGTGGCGGCGATGGCGCGCGTTTGTCTGGGCGCCGAGAAGATCCCGAGCATCAACGTTTCCAAACACCGCCTGGACGTACAGTTCGACAACATCGAAGAGGCGATCGCCATGTCTTCGATGTATGCCGCCAACCACCTGAAAGGCGTCACCGCGCTGATCGCCATGACCGAATCCGGCCGCACTGCGCTGATGATGTCGCGCATCAGCTCCGGCCTGCCGATCTTCGCCATGTCGCGGCATGAGCACACGCTTAACCTGACCGCGCTGTATCGCGGCGTGACGCCGGTATATTTCGACAGCCACAAAGACGGCGTGATCGCCGCCAATGAAGCCGTCAATCGCCTGCGTGACAAAGGCTTCCTGGTCTCCGGCGATCTGGTGATCGTCACCCAGGGCGACGTGATGGAAACCGTCGGCACCACCAATACCAGCCGTATCCTGCGCGTCGAGTAATCCACGCCGCAGACGACATGCCGGCCGGCTCACGTTGGCCGGCATTTTTTTTGCCCTGACACCGCCATAAACGACGGAGAACGCCATGCTCCACCAACGCAATCCAGCCTCGACCGGTGATGCGCTCGATCTCGATGGGCGCGGTCTGACACAGCTCGACGAATCGCAGCTAACCGGCCACGCGCTGCGCAAAATCAGCCTGTACGACAATCTGCTGACGGCCTTCCCCGCCTCCATCTTGCAACACCGCAACCTGCAGGTGCTGAACATCTCCTGCAATCAGCTCGACCGCCTGCCGCCGGAGATTGGTCAGTTGCAACAGCTTGAGATGTTCGACTTCGGTCACAACCGCGCAAGCGAACTGCCTGAAACATTGGGGCAACTGCACCGGCTGAAATACCTCTACCTGAGCGATAACGGCTTTAGCGACCTGCCGCGTGCGCTGGCGCAACTGCAGCAGTTGGTTTACCTCAACGCGACCGATAACCAACTGACCGCCTTGCCGCAGGCAATACCGAGTCTGGCGGCATTGCAGGAGCTGCGTTTATACAACAATCGCATCGGCAACCTGCCCGGCGAAATCGGGCAGCTGCGCGCGCTGCGCGAGTTGCATATCATGAAAAATGCCCTGACCGCGCTGCCGGCGGAAATGGCTCTGCTCGGCGAGCTTGAGATACTCGATGCGGCCAACAATGCCATCACCGAACTGCCGGCATCCTTCTGCCGCCTGCCGCGATTGAGCGAGCTGAACCTGCGTTTTAATCAGCTGACGCGCCTGCCGGAAAATATCGGTGAGCTCACGGCGCTGAGAAGCCTGGATCTGCGCGCCAACCGCCTGAGCAATCTGCCGGAAAGCCTCGGTGAACTGAGCCGGCTGCGCAAGCTTGATCTGCGCTGGAATGATTTCACCCACACGCCTAAAATCGTCGACATCCTGCGGGCTCGCGGCTGTAGGGTGCACATCTGAAGAGACGCCGGCCGGGTTGTGGCCCTGCCGGCGTTAGCGGTAGAAAGGATTAACGATACAGATCGTCGCGCGAGTAAGGCTCAATCTCCCCTTCTTTGCGCGTCTTCAACAGTTTGAGGATCCAGGTGTACTGCTCCGGGTTCGGGCCCACCAGGTTTTCCACTTCTTCATTCATACGGCGGGCAATGCGCGGATCGTCCGCTTCGGCCAGATCGTCCATCGGCTCGCGAATATAGATATCCAGCATGCTGGTTTTGCCGTCGTACACCGGGAACAACGGCACGATCGCCGCACGGCATACCTTCATCAACCGCCCGACCGCCGGCAAAGTCGCCTTATAGGTGGCAAAGAAGTCGACAAACTCACTGTGCTCAGCGCCGTGGTCCTGATCGGGCAGATAATAACCCCAATACCCCTGGCGAACCGAACTGATAAACGGTTTGATGCCGTCATTGCGCGCGTGCATGCGGCCGCCGAATTTACGACGCACGGCGTTCCACAGGTAGTCGATCAGCTGATTGCGCTGGTTGTGGAACATCGCCGCCATCGGTTGGCCGCGCGCGGCCATCAACATCGCCGGCACATCCACCGCCCAGCCGTGAGGCACCAGGAAAATCACGTTGCGCCCTTCCGCCCGGATCTTGTCCAACACCTCTTCACCGTGCCAACGCACGCGCTTGAGCACTTTCTCGGGCTTGGTGCAGGCCAGCTCAGCCATCAGCACCATCGACTGCGGCGCGCAGGCGAACATCTGGTCGATAATGTGCTCGCGTTCGCTTTCAGGCAACTCAGGCAAGCAATACAGCAGGTTGATGCGGGCACGACGGCGCGCGCCCTTCGCCAGCTTGCCGGCCAGTTTGCCGACCGCACCCAGCACCGGATCGCGCAGGCGCGCAGGCACCAGCGAAATGCCGGCCATCAGACCGGTTCCCAACCACACGCCCCAGTAGCGCGGATATAAAAAGGCTTTTTGAAACTGCGGAATGAACTCTACGTTCGATTTCTTCTCGTTTTGCATGCACATGCTCTTGGCTTAGCGATTCGGCTAATCATAATTGCCAGCACCGATTTTGCAATTAACAACCGCGAACCGCCCAGATAAAACAGCATCGGCCCGCAATCAGGCCGATGAAATTAACGGCGCCGAAGCGCCGGAAAAAGGGGGCGTTAATCCAACTGCAGCTGAGGAACCACTTCCTTCACCTGCGCCAGATAATCGCTGCGGTCTTTGCCGCCCAGCCCTTCGGAACGCGGCAGTTTAGCCGTCAGCGGGTTCACCGCCTGTTGGCCGGTCCACAGTTCAAAGTGCAGATGCGGCCCGGTGGAACGGCCGGTGTTGCCGGAGAGCGCAATGCGATCGCCGCGTTTCACCTTTTGGCCTGGTTTCACCAGCAGTTTTTTCAGGTGCATATAGCGCGTGGTGTACTGACGACCGTGGCGGATCGCTACATAGTTACCCGCTGCGCCGCTGCGTTTGGCGATCACCACCTCACCGTCACCGACCGCCAGCACCGGCGTGCCGACCGGCATGGCGAAATCGACGCCCTTGTGCGGCGCCACGCGGCCGGTCACCGGGTTCACGCGGCGCGGGTTGAAGTTGGAGGAGATGCGGAACTGTTTCATGGTCGGGAAACGCATGAAGCCGCGCGCCAGGCCAGAGCCTTGGCGATCGTAGAATTTGCCGTCTTCGGCGCGGATCGCATAGTAATCCTTGCCGCCGGTGCGCAAACGCACGCCCAACAGCTGGCTTTGCGATTTCTTACCGTCGAAATGCTCACGCGACATCAGCACGGAGAACTGATCGCCTTTGCGCAGCTTGCGGAAATCGAGCTGCCACTGCAACGCCTTGATCACCGAGTTGATTTCGTTACGGCTCAGCCCGGCGTCGCCGGCGCTGCTGACGAAGCTGCCGTTGACCCGGCCGCTGATCACGTTGTTGCGCCATTCGCCCTGCTGCGCCTCTTTTGACTCCTTGAAGCTGTTGCCGACGCGATCATAGGTGCGAGTTTCGCGGCGGGAAACCTCCCAGGTCAACTGCTGCAAATCGCCTGCGTCGTTCACGGTCCACGACAGCTGTTGGCCGATCTTCAGATTACGCAGATCGCGGTTTTGCGAAGCCAGCAAGGTGACATCCGACATATCGATGCCGTACTGCGTCAGAATGCTGCCAAGGGTGTCACCGGTGGAAACCACATATTCATGCACGCCATCATCGCCGGCATCCTTCTGGTCCAGCTCATCCTGCGGGATTTCGTCATCGGGGGTGGGTTGGTCGACATCTATCGGTTCACTGGCTTCAGGGAGCAATGACCGCATCTGGCTGGATTCTAACTCGACGCTCTTGGCGATGGGGTTGTGTTCTGGGTGGTAAACAAAAGGCCGCCAAACAGCGACGGCCAATGTGACGACTGTCAGCGACCCCAGCATGACGCGGTGGGGCCGTGGCAGGTTGTTATACGCCAGAGCGATAGTTCGGACTATCTGCTGCACTCGATATTATCCTCATAAGCTTTACTTCAGGCAGCTCACGTACTGGTTTGACAACTGTGTCAGGAATTTCCCGTAGCTGTCCTTCCCCAGCGCGATGCCGGTGCCCAGCGGGTCCAGCGTTCCGGAACGCACTTTGGTACCCTTGGCGACGGCATTGATTACGGCCGGCCTGAATTGTGGCTCAGCAAAAACGCATACCGCTTTCTGCTCAACCAACTGTGTTCGAATTTGGTGTAGGCGCTGTGCTCCAGGCTGAATTTCGGGATTGACGGTGAAATGGCCCAGCGGACTCAAACCGTAGTGTTTTTCAAAGTAGCCGTAAGCATCATGAAAAACAAAATAACCCTTACCTTGCACAGGCGTAAGCATGTTACCAACATTTTTGTCAGTTTGCGTCAGCAGATTCTCGAACTGGCGCAGGTTTGCGTCTAATTTGTCCTTATTTTGCGGCATAAGTTCCAACAATCTGTCGTGAATCGCGATCGCGGTCACTTTTGCTATCTCCGGCGACAGCCAAACGTGCATATTGTACTCGCCGTGATGATGCCCATGATCGTCATCGGCATGGTTATGCGCTTCGCCTGCATGTTCATGATCGTCGTCCTCTTCGCCTTTCATCAGCAGCGGCTTCACCGCCGGCAGTTCGCTGATAGCCAGCTTTCGGGTCGCCGAGATCGGCACCAGCGCCTTGTTCAAGTACGCTTCCATGTCCGGCCCGACCCACAACACCAGGTCAGCGGAACGCAAGCGTTGGATATCGGAAGGACGCAACGCAAAATCGTGCGGCGAAGCGCCGTCCGGCAGCAACACCTCGGTCGGCGTCACGCCGTCGGCGATCGCCGAAGCGATAAAGCCTAAGGGGCGAATCGAGGTCACCACCGCAGCGGAAGCGCTGCTCAGCGGGCCGGCCATCAACAGTGCGCTGGCCAGCAGCGTGCGCTGCAGCCATTTATTTTTCTTTGCCATCATCAGTAATCCCATCGTTTTCATCAACAAGGCGTGATATTATAACATCCGCTTCGTTCTGCAACCTGTAATCTCGAGATGTCTACACTGATAACGCTAAAAAATATCTCCGTCGCCTTCGGCAGCCGCAAGGTGCTGTCGAACATTTCCCTCAGCCTGCAGCCCGGCCGTATTCTCACGCTGCTTGGCCCGAACGGCGCGGGCAAATCCACACTGGTACGCGTGGTGCTGGGATTGGTCAAACCAACCACCGGCACGCTGGAGCGGGAGCCCGACCTGCGCATCGGCTACGTGCCGCAAAAACTCCACCTCGACGCCACCCTGCCGCTGACCGTCAGCCGCTTTATGCGTCTTAAACCCGGCGTAAAGAAAGCCGACATTCTGCCGGCGCTCAAGCGCGTGCACGCCGCCCACCTGCTCGACCAGCCGATGCAAAAGCTCTCCGGCGGCGAGAACCAACGCGTACTGCTGGCGCGAGCGCTGCTGAATAAACCGCAGCTGCTGGTGCTGGACGAACCCACGCAAGGGGTGGACGTCAACGGCCAACTGGCGCTGTACGATCTGATCGATCAGCTGCGCAAGGAGCTGGGCTGCGCCGTACTGATGGTCTCGCACGATCTGCATCTGGTGATGGCGAAAACCGACGAGGTGTTGTGCCTCAATCAGCACATCTGCTGCTCCGGCGCGCCGGAGGTGGTCTCGATGCATCCCGAATTCATCGCCATGTTCGGCAACCGCGGCGCAGAGCAGCTGGCGGTGTATCGCCACCATCACAACCACCGCCACGACCTGCAAGGAAGAATTGTCTTGAAGAAAACCGGGAGCCGCGAAGCATGATCGAATTGTTACTTCCCGGCTGGCTGGCCGGGGTGTTGCTGGCTAGCGCCGCCGGGCCGCTGGGCTCCTTTGTGGTTTGGCGCCGCATGTCCTACTTCGGCGATACCCTGGCGCACGCCTCGCTGCTCGGCGTCGCCTTTGGTCTGCTGCTGGACATCAATCCTTTCTATGCGGTGATCGCCATTACGCTGCTGCTGGCTCTGGCCCTGGTGTGGCTGGAACGCCGCCCGCAACTTTCGGTGGATACCCTGCTCGGCATTCTGGCCCACAGCGCCCTGTCGCTGGGTCTGGTGGTGGTGGCGTTGATGTCCAACGTGCGGGTCGATCTGATGGCCTACCTGTTCGGCGATCTGCTGTCGGTCACGCTGAGCGACATCGTGATGATCGCCGGCGGCGTCGCCGTGGTGCTGTTGGTGCTGTGGTGGCAATGGCGAGATCTGCTGTCGATGACCATCAGCCCGGAGCTGGCGCACGTCGACGGCGTCAATTTGGCGCGGGCACGTACCGTGCTGATGCTGGTCACCGCGTTGACCATCGGCCTGGCGATGAAATTCGTCGGCGCGCTGATCATCACCTCACTGCTGATCATTCCGGCGGCCACCGCTCGCCGCTTCGCGCGCACGCCGGAGCAGATGGCGGGCGTCGCGGTACTGCTCGGCATGGTGGCGGTTACCGGCGGCCTGGCCTTCTCGGCATTTTACGATACGCCGGCCGGCCCTTCGGTGGTGCTCTGCGCTGCCGTGCTGTTCACGCTGAGCCTGTTCAAAAAACAACAGGCTTGATTAAAGCCGGGATATGACAAGGGCCGCATCTGCGGCCCTTTCTTATTGGCGGATTAAAAATTTACTCTTCGCGTTCGAGACCAAAGTGCCGGTAGGCGTGCTGCGTCGCCAGACGGCCGCGCGGCGTGCGCTGGATAAAGCCCTGCTGGATCAGAAACGGTTCAATCACGTCTTCGATGGTTTCGCGCTCTTCACCGATCGCCGCCGCCAGGTTATCCAACCCGACTGGGCCGCCGGTAAACTTGTCGATAATCGCCAGCAGCAGTTTACGATCCATATAGTCAAAGCCTTCGGCATCGACGTTGAGCATATCAAGCGCCTGCGCCGCTACCGAACCGCTGATCACGCCGTTGGCGCGCACTTCAGCGAAATCGCGCACCCGGCGCAACAGGCGGTTGGCGATACGCGGCGTGCCGCGCGCGCGGCGGGCCACTTCATGGGCGCCCTCGTCGGACAGCTCCAGCCCCAGGCACCCGGCGCTGCGCGAGACGATGTGCTGCAGATCCGCCACCTGATAAAACTCCAGCCGCTGGACAATGCCGAAGCGATCGCGCAGCGGTGAGGTCAGCGAACCGGCGCGGGTGGTGGCTCCCACCAAGGTAAACGGCGGCAGATCGAGCTTAATCGAACGCGCCGCCGGCCCTTCGCCGATCATGATATCCAGCTGGTAGTCTTCCATCGCCGGATACAATACTTCTTCCACCACCGGTGACAAACGGTGAATTTCGTCGATGAACAACACGTCGTGCGGTTCGAGGTTGGTCAGCATCGCCGCCAAATCGCCCGCCTTCTCCAGCACCGGGCCGGAAGTGGTGCGCAAATTTACGCCCATTTCGTTGGCCACGATGTTGGCCAGGGTGGTTTTCCCCAGCCCCGGCGGGCCGAAGATCAGTAAATGGTCGAGCGCGTCGCCGCGCTGCTTGGCCGCCTGAATGAAGATCTCCATCTGCTCGCGCACGTGCGGCTGGCCGACGTATTCAGTCAGCAGCTTGGGACGAATGGCGCGATCGAGGATCTCCTCTTCGTTGATCGGTTCGGCGGAAATCAGGCGATCGGCTTCAATCATTATCTACCCCTTTTCGGCCTTACAGGGCGGCGCGCAACGCGTCGCGGATCAGGGTCTCGCAGTCGGCACCCGGCTTGGCAATCTTGCTGACCATGCGGCTGGCTTCCTGCGGCTTATAGCCCAGCGCCACCAGCGCCGAGACAGCTTCGGCTTCCGCGTCCGCTTCCGGCGTTTTGTCGGCGGCGGCCGGCAGGCTGATCTCGCTGCTGTTGTTGAACAGATCGCCGTTCAGCCCTTTGAAGCGGTCTTTCATCTCGACCACCAGGCGCTCGGCGGTTTTTTTGCCCACGCCCGGCAGCTTGACCAGTGCGGTGATCTCTTCGCGCTCCACCGCGCTGACGAACTGCTGCGCGGACATGCCCGACAGGATGGCGAGCGCCAGTTTCGGCCCGACGCCGTTGACCTTAATCAGCTCGCGGAACAGCGCGCGCTCCTGCTTGTCGTTGAAACCGTACAGCAGCTGCGCGTCTTCACGCACCACGAAGTGGGTAAACACGATGGCCTCTTGCCCCAGTTCCGGCAGCTCGTAAAAGCAGGTCATCGGCATGTGCACTTCATAACCCACGCCGTTCGCCTCCAGTAACACCAGCGGCGGCTGCTTTTCCAGAATATTTCCTCTGAGACGACCTATCATTTACCCTCCTGCAGAATGACCGGGCATGGCGCCCTGCCATGCCGTTGCTGGTAAAGCTTATAACATAAAAAAGGCTGGATGAATATCCAGCCTGAGCAATCATCGTTTCGCGTCAGCGCAAACGCCCGCGCGCCAGGTTCAGCCGCCCTTCGCTCATTCGCAGCACGTTCTGGCTGAGGTGGCAGTGGGTGATGGCGATGGCCAGGGCATCCGCGGCATCCGCCTGCGGGTTGGCCGAGAGTTTGAGCAGCGAGCGCACCATGTGCTGTACCTGCGCCTTTTCGGCCGCGCCGGTGCCGACCACGGTTTGTTTGACCTGCCGCGCCGCGTACTCGAACACTTCCAGGTTCTGATTCACCGCCGCCACGATCGCGACGCCGCGCGCCTGGCCGAGCTTGAGCGCCGAATCCGGGTTCTTGGCCATAAACACCTGTTCGATGGCGAAGAAATCGGGCTGAAACTGGGTGATGATCTCGCTGACGCCGGCGTAAATCAGCTTCAGCCGCGTCGGCATGTCGTCCACCACCGTGCGGATGCAGCCGCTGGCGATATAGCTCAACTGGCGCCCCTGCTGGCGGATAAGGCCATAGCCGGTGACGCGCGAGCCGGGATCGATACCGAGTATGATCGCCATATCTACATCCACCTTGCATGCACGGCGCCGCCGAACGGCGGCGCCCGTTTTACCGGATTACAGCGTCGCCGCCACTTCGTCGGAGATTTCACCGTTATGGTAAACTTCCTGCACGTCGTCGCAGTCTTCCAGCATATCGATCAGGCGCAACAGCTTAGGCGCAGTTTCCGCGTCCATGTCGGCCTTGGTCGATGGGATCATCGACACTTCCGCCGCTTCGGCTTCGAAGCCCGCCGCGGTCAGCGCGTCTTTCACCGCGCCCAGGCTTTCCCAGGCGGTGAACACGTCGATGGCGCCATCGTCATAGGTCACGATGTCTTCCGCACCGGCTTCCAACGCCGCTTCCATTACGCTGTCTTCATCCAGGCCCGGTGCGTAGGTGATCACGCCCTTCTTGGTGAACAGATAAGCCACGGAACCGTCGGTGCCGAGGTTGCCGCCGCATTTGGTAAAGGCGTGGCGCACTTCCGCCACGGTGCGGTTGCGGTTGTCGCTCAGGCATTCGATCATGACGGCGGTGCCGCCAGGACCGTAACCTTCATAGATGATGGTTTCCATATTGGTATCATCATCGCCGCCCACGCCGCGCGCGATTGCACGGTTCATGGTGTCGCGCGTCATGTTGTTCGACAGCGCCTTGTCCATCGCCGCGCGCAGACGCGGGTTGGAATCCGGATCGCCGCCGCCCAGCTTGGCGGCCGTGACCAGCTCACGAATAATCTTGGTGAAAATTTTACCGCGCTTGGCGTCCTGCGCCGCTTTACGGTGCTTTGTGTTGGCCCACTTACTATGACCTGCCATAAAAAATCTCCGAAAAAAACTACTGGACTGAATTGATCACGAACTCTTCAATCGCCTGCTGATTGCTCCACGACTTGGTCAACTTCACGGCCTCGGCCGCCTCAAGCCATTGGTAAGCGTGATGCTCGGTAATCACCGGATCGCGCTCCTCGGGCAACGCCAGACAGAACCAGTGCTCTTTATTGCGCGTGGTTCCCGGCGCATAGCGATGTCGCAAATGGACAAAGAGTTCAAACTCCACGCAGCGCTGGCAATCGAACAACGGCAGGTGCTCTGCTTCGATATCGATGCCCACTTCTTCCATGACCTCACGCCGCGCGGCATGCGGCGGCGACTCATCCTGTTCCAGGCTGCCGGTGACCGACTGCCAGAACTCGGTATCGTCGCGCCGCTGTAACATCAGCACCCGACCACTGGATTTCGCGTAAATCACTACCAGGATAGATTCAGGGCGCTTGTAACTCATCACTCGCTCTCTTGTTCCGCACCGGCTTTCTTTACCACGCTGATCGCCAGCTCCTGCAGCGCCGCCGGGTTAGCGAAGCTCGGTGCGTCGGTCATCAGACAGGCCGCCGCGGTGGTTTTCGGGAAGGCGATAACGTCGCGGATGTTGTCGGTGCCGGTCAGCAGCATCACCAGACGGTCCAGGCCGAAAGCCAGGCCGGCGTGCGGCGGCGTGCCGTACTTCAGCGCGTCCAGCAGGAAGCCGAACTTCTCGCGCTGTTCGTGTTCGTCGATGCCCAGAATGCTGAATACCGTCTGCTGCATTTCGCTGCGGTGAATACGCACCGAACCGCCGCCCACTTCGTAACCGTTGATCACCATGTCATAGGCGTTGGCGATGGCGTTGACCGGCGCTGCGGCCAGCTCTTCCGGGCTCATGTCGCGCGGCGAGGTGAACGGGTGGTGCATCGCCGCCAGGCCGCCCTCTTCGTCTTCTTCGAACATCGGGAAGTCAACCACCCACAGCGGCGCCCAGCTGTCGAGTTGGGTCAGCCCCAGATCGCGACCCAGCTTCAGGCGCAGCGCGCCCATCGCATCGGTGACAATCTTGAAACTGTCTGCGCCGAAGAACAGGATGTCGCCTGTCTGCGCGTCGGTGCGCGCCAGGACGGCTTCCAGCACTTCCGCACTGAGGAATTTGGCGATCGGGCTCTGCACGCCTTCCATGCCGGCGGCGCGGTCGTTGACCTTCAGCCAGGCCAGGCCTTTGGCGCCGTAGATGTTGACGAAAGCGCCGTACTCGTCGATCTGCTTGCGGGTCAGCTGTGCGCCGCCCGGTACGCGGATCGCCGCCACGCGGCCTTTGTCGTCGTTGGCCGGGCCGGAGAACACTTTGAACTCGACGTCCTTGACCAGGTCGGCCACGTCCACCAGCTCCAGCGGGTTACGCAGGTCCGGCTTGTCGGAACCAAAGCGACGCATCGCTTCGGCGAAGGTCATGACCGGGAAATCGCCCAGATCCACGCCCTTCACGTCCAGCCACAGTTCGCGCGCCAGCTTCTCCATCACTTCACGCACCTGCTCGGCGGTCATGAAGGAGGTTTCGACGTCGATCTGGGTGAATTCAGGCTGACGGTCCGCACGCAGGTCTTCGTCACGGAAGCATTTGACGATCTGATAGTAACGATCGAAGCCGGACATCATCAGCAGCTGTTTAAACAGCTGCGGAGACTGCGGCAGCGCGTAGAATTTGCCCTTGTGCACGCGGCTCGGCACCAGGTAATCGCGGGCGCCTTCCGGCGTCGCTTTGGTCAGCATCGGCGTTTCGATGTCGAGGAAACCGTGGCTGTCCATAAAGCGGCGTACGAAGCTGGTGATTTTGGCGCGAGTCTTCAGACGCTCGGCCATTTCCGGGCGACGCAGATCGAGGTAACGGTATTTCAGGCGCGCTTCTTCGCTGTTGACCTGGTTGGAGTCCAGCGGCAGCGGCTCGGAGCGGTTGATGATCTCGAGCGCGTGGGCGAACACTTCCACTTCGCCGGTAGCCATATCTTTATTGATCTGGCTGTCCGGACGCGCACGCACGGTGCCGACGATCTGGATGCAGAACTCATTGCGCAGGTCATAGGCCTTGTCGAACGCCACTTTCTGGTCCGGATCGAAGAACACCTGCACGATGCCTTCGCGGTCGCGCATATCAATAAAGATCAGGCCGCCCAGATCGCGACGACGATTGACCCAACCACACAGAGTGACTTCCTGGCCCACGTGGGACAGATTCAACTGCCCGCAATATTCAGTACGCATACGCTATCCTTTTACACAGCCGATGCCGCGCCGGGCTACTGCGCCCCTGTCGCGCGGCTGTTATCTGATAAATTCTACTTGTTGCCCGGTTTAAAATCCGTCGCATACCAGCCGGTGCCCTTAAGCTGGAAACCGGAAGATGAAATCAACTTGGTCAACGCGGGCTGCCCACACGCCGGGCAGTCTGCCAGCGGCGCATCGGAAAATTTTTGCAATTTCTCTAACCGATGGTTGCAAGCACCACATGCATATTCATAAATCGGCATAGGTCGTTGGATTAAAGAGTGTTGAAAAAAGGGAGTCATTATAAAGGAAATTCATCCGCCCGATAAGTGCGAACACAGCATTGTTACTGCACTAAATGGCGCGTTTTTGTTCGAATCAACACATCGGTTAACAAATTTCCCATTAACCTGCGACAGTTTTTTCACGTAGCCTGATTCTCCCCCGGTTTTGCGCCGAACGCAGCTCGCCCGACGCGCCGAACAGTTTTTATCCACTTCGCAACGAGATGAAATCCATGCTGAAACTTGACGCCCAAACCACCGCTCTGGTGCTGATCGATTTGCAAAACGGCATTCTGCCTTACGCCGGCGGCCCGCACGGCGCCGACCAGGTGGTGGCGAACGCCGCCCTGCTGGCCGCCCGTTTTCGCATGCTGGGCGCGCCGGTGCTGTTGGTGCGCGTCGGTTGGTCAGACTCCTTCGCCGAGGCGCTGAAACAACCGGTGGATAAACCGGCTCCCGCGCCCGCCGGCGGTTTGCCGGCCAGCTGGTGGGAATTCCCCGCGCCGCTGGCGGTCTGCGACAACGATATTCTGATCACCAAACGCCAATGGGGCGCCTTCTACGGCACCGATCTGGACTTGCAGCTGCGCCGCCGCGGCATCAAATCCGTAGTCTTGGGCGGCATATCCACCAATATCGGCGTGGAATCCACCGCCCGCGCCGCCTGGGAGCACGGCTATGAGCTGGTGATCGCCGAAGACGTCTGCAGCGCGCAGAACGCGGAAATGCACCGCTTCGCGTTCGAACACATCTTCCCGCGTTTGGCGCGGGTGCGCGACACCGGCGAAATTCTTGCCGCGCTCGAGCGGTAACGTTAAGTTGTAGCCTGATAAACCAAGCACAAGTAAAGGAAGACGACGCCGTGATCTACATCGGACTGCCGCAGTGGCAACATTCAGCCTGGAATCGTATCGGGCTGCGTGATTTGGCGGATTACAGCCGCTACTTCAACTGCGTGGAAGGCAACACCACCTTCTACGCGCTGCCGAAACTGGAAATCGTGCAGCGCTGGCGCGACATGACCGGCGACGATTTTCGCTTCTGCTTCAAATTCCCGTCGGACATCAGCCACAAGGCCGCCCTGCGCAACTGCGCCGCCGAGCTACAGGCATTTTACCACTGCCTGGGCCCGGTGCATCAGCGCATCGGCCAGTTGTGGCTGCAGCTGCCCGCCGCCTTCGGCCCCGATGAGCTGCCGCGCATGTGGCAGTTCTTCGAAAGCCTGCCGCAGGAATTCACTTACGGCGTAGAAGTGCGTCATCCGGCGTTTTTCGCCAAGGGTGAGGAAGAGCGCGCGTTGAATCAGGGGTTACACCAGCGCGGCATCAATCGGGTGATCCTCGACAGCCGCCCGGTGCATCACGCCGCCCCCAATACCGCCGCCGTGCGCGATGCCCAGCAGAAAAAACCGAAGCTGCCGGTACACGCTCTGGTCACCGCCGACCAACCGTTGGTGCGCTTTATCGGCGGTGACCAACTGGCCGATAACCTGCGCTGGTTCGAAGCCTGGCAACAAAAACTGCCGCTGTGGCAGCAACAGCATCAGCCCTATCTGTTTATTCATACGCCGGACAACGGCGATTCGCCCCAGCAGGCGCAAAAAATTTGGCAGCAGTTGCACCTGGCGATCCCTGATTTGCCTGCGCCGCCAGACTGGCCAGAACAAGATGCACTGTTTTGACCTATTAATCTGACCAATAACATCAAATATTTCCCCGCGACAGTGAATACAATGACGGCTATGATGCTGGCTGCCAGTTTTGGTTAGGGAACGGAGTTAAAAATGGTAAGCGCGCTTTATGTGGTGCTCGGCGCATTGTTGTTGATCAAACTCTCTTATGACGTAGTCAGGTTAAGGATGCAGTACCGCGTAGCCTACGGCGACGGCGGTTTCTACGAATTGCAGACCGCCATCCGCGTGCATGGCAACGCCGTTGAATACATTCCTATCGCTGCCGTATTGCTGGTGATCATGGAAATGAACGGCGCAGAAATCTGGATGATTCACCTCTGCGGCCTGATGCTGATGGCCGGGCGGTTGGTGCATTACTACGGTTTACGCAACCGCGAGGTTCGTTGGCGTCGTTCAGGCATGGCCGCGACCTATATCTCTTTGTTGTTGATGGTTCTGGCAAATATCTTCTATCTGCCTTGGGATCTGATTTTCAGCCTGCACTGATCCCGTTTTATCATCAGGCGGCCGCGCCGCCTGCTTCCGCTCCGCTTTTTTGCGCTTTTCTGTTAGACTACGCAGCTTCGAATTCTGAACTGATTTGCCGCTATGCCAAACCGCGATACTCTTTTCTCCGCCCCCATCGCCAAACTGGGCGACTGGACCTTCGACGAACGCGTCGCCGAAGTATTCCCCGACATGATCCAACGCTCCGTTCCCGGCTATTCCAACATCATCTCGATGATCGGCATGCTGGCCGAACGTTTTGTGCAACCCGACAGCCGGGTGTATGACCTGGGCTGCTCGCTGGGCGCGGCGACGCTGTCAATGCGGCGGAATATCAAGGTGCCCGGCTGCAATATCATCGCCGTCGACAATTCGCCGGCGATGGTAGAACGTTGCCGCCGCCATATTGACGCCTTCCGCGCTGACACGCCGGTTGATGTCATCGAAGCCGACATTCGCGACATCGACATCGAGGACGCCTCAATGGTGGTACTGAACTTTACGCTGCAGTTCCTCGAGCCGGCCGATCGCCTGCGCCTGCTGGAGAAAATCTATCGTGGCCTGCGCCCAGGCGGCGCGCTGGTGCTGTCGGAGAAGTTCAGCTTTGAAGACGCCGAAGTCGGCGAGCTGCTGTTCAACATGCACCACGATTTCAAACGCGCCAACGGATACAGCGAGCTGGAGATCAGCCAAAAACGCAGCATGCTGGAAAACGTGATGCTGACCGATTCGGTGGAGGCGCACAAGGCGCGTCTGCAACAGGCCGGATTCGAGCATGCTGAAGTGTGGTTCCAGTGCTTCAACTTCGGTTCGCTGATCGCCCTGAAAGCGGGGGATGCGCAATGATCGAATTCGGTGATTTCTATCAGCGCATTGCCAAGAGCCCCCTCAGCCACTGGCTGGATACGCTGCCCGCGCAGCTGAGCGCCTGGCAACGCGAATCGCTGCACGGCAAATTCAAGCAGTGGTTCAACTCGGTGGAGCATTTGCCGACGCTGACCCCCACCCGTCTCGATCTGCTGCACGGCGTGCGCGCTGAGATGGAGCCTGGCCTGTCGCCGGGCCAGCGTGAAGGCGTCGAGAAAATGCTGCGCACCCTGATGCCGTGGCGTAAAGGGCCGTTCTCGCTGTATGGCATCGATATCGATACCGAATGGCATTCCGACTGGAAGTGGGATCGCGTGCTGCCGCACATCTCCCCGTTGGCCGGACGCACCATTCTCGACGTCGGCTGCGGTAGCGGTTATCACCTGTGGCGCATGATCGGCGCCGGCGCACACTTTGCCGTAGGCATCGATCCGATGCAGCTGTTCCTGTGCCAGTTCGAAGCGGTGCGCAAGCTGTTGGGCGGCGATCAGCGCGCCCACCTGCTGCCGCTCGGCATCGAGCAGTTGCCGGAACTGGCGGCATTCGACACCGTGTTCTCAATGGGGGTGCTGTATCACCGCCGCTCGCCGCTCGATCATCTGTATCAGTTGAAAAATCAGCTGGTAGCTGAAGGCGAACTGGTGCTGGAAACGCTGGTGGTGGAAGGCGATCGCCACCAGGTGCTGGTGCCGGGCGACCGTTATGCGCAGATGCGCAACGTGTATTTCATTCCTTCCGCCGAAGCGCTGAAATGCTGGCTGGAGAAATGCGGCTTCGTCGACGTGAAAATCGCCGATATGTGCGTCACCAGCCTCGAAGAACAGCGCCGTACAGACTGGATGACCAGCGAGTCGCTGGCTGAATTCCTCGACCCGAACGACCGCAGCAAAACGGTTGAAGGCTATCCTGCGCCGCTGCGCGCCGTATTGACCGCCAAAAAGCCCTAGCGCTTGCTAATCGGGCCGGCCTGCGCCGGCCTCAACTTACCCGTTGCCGGCATCGACAATCCGCAGCTCATACACCATCGTCGCGTTCGGCGGGATCTGCGGCGCATAGCCCGTTTCACCGTACGCCAACTCCGGCGGCACCACCATCGTCAGCGAACCGTGATTTTTCAGATGGCCGATCGCCTCGCGGAACAACGGCGGATAGGCGGAAAGCGGCTGAGACATCACCTTTCCACTGCGATCCATATCCTGGATCACGCTGCCGTCGGTTAAGCTCTCTTTCACCACGATATCCACCCGCGCGTTTTCCGCAATGGTTTCATCACCCGCATAATCGATGCGATACCAGAAGCCGGCTGGCGACTTCTGCGTGCCCTTCTTCTTTTTGAACTCGGCAACGAACGCTTCGCCTTTGCTGGTTTGCCTCTTCGCCGCCTGGCTTCTGGCGTCGTTCACCGCTTTTTCCGACTCCGCCAATGCGCGGGTCAGCTGCGCATCGCTCAACTGGTAATGGCCGTTGAAGGTATCGATCACGCCGGCCAGCAGCACGGTTTTATCGGGTGTGATGCCCCAATTTTTACGCTCCGCCAGCATCGTTTGGATATCGCGCCCCAGGGCGACGCCGGCAGCATAGCTCTGTTGTTCCGGCTTTTTCTTCAGCGTTTTCACCTCCGGCAACCATTTGGCCCGCGATCTCAGCCCGCTCAGTTCGTCTTGCAAAGCTTGCTGAGCCTGATGGGCGGCAGCCAGCTCCGCCGCCGTTTTATCCGCCCGTTGCGTCGCTTCATCCCTCTTCTGCGCTGCCTGCGCGCTTTCCGCCGTCACCGCCGCCAGACGTTGTTCCAGCGTTTTGGCCTGCTCGGTTTGCGTTTTGTTTTTTTCCTGCAGTTGCGCCAACTGCCGCTGCAGTTCCTCCGTCGCTTTGGCGGCTTCTATCGCCTGCTTTGCCAGCGCCGCCTTCAGGCTGTTCTCTTGCTGCTCGGCCTGCTGGCGTTGGTCATCACGCTCTTTTTGCAGCGCTGCCAGCTGCCGCTGCAGTTCCCCCGTCGCTTTGGCGGTCTCGGTCTTTTGCTGCTCCAGCGCCATCTTCAGGTTTTTCTCCTGTTTTTCGGCCTGTTGGCGTTGGAGATCCTGTTCTTTCTGCAGTTGTGCCAGCTGCCGCTGCAGTTCCCCTGTCAACTTGGCGGCTTCGGCCTTCTGTCGTTCCAGCTCAGCGGCGGCCGCTTTTTTGTCCTGTTCATAACGCTGACGCGCTTTATCGTTGGCGGTTTGCGCCGCCGCCAGCTTCTCCTCCCAAACCTGCTGCCGAACGTTTTCCGCCGGTTTAGGCAAGGCCGCCAGCCGTTGTTCCAGCAAGGCAATGCGCCGATCTCGCTCCGCGGTTTGTTGCTTTTGCCGCGCTAACGCGGCTTGCGCTTCGGCGATCTGCGCCTGAGCCTTGCGCTCCTGCGGCGTCAGATTCAGCGCCTGTCGCACGCCGCTGGCGAAGTCGCTCAAGGCGCTCAGATCGGGAGCAGGTGCCGGTTTATCGGCAGCCGTCAGGGATGACGCAACGCGCAGCGCGGTCAGCTCCTGCTGCAGTGATTGAATAGCGGCTTGCTGTTGTTCCAATCGAGTCTCTTTCTCACGCAGCGCCTTTTGCAACTGCGTCAGTTGCTTTCTCTGCGCAGCCGTTTCACGAATCTGAACCGGCCGGGACGCCGGCTTTTGGGTTTCCTGAGATGGGGTAACCACGGTATCAGCCGCCGGTGCATCCTGCCGCTGATAACGCTCGGCAAACTGCAATAACGCCGGCACATCGTCATCCGCCGCGGCCACCGCTGGCGCAAACGCCAGCGGTATCATCAGGCTCAGTAATGCCTTTCTTGCACGAGGGGTCATTGGGCGCGTTCTCCGCGCTCAGCCAGGCCGGTCATCATGGCAGAACTGATGTCTGCGCAGAGACGGCTGGTGCGATAACGATACAGCGCGTCGACGGTTTCCTGCGTGCCCGTATTGACCCGCTGACGTACCCCGGCATACTGCGCGGCGCCGCTCATCAAGGTATCGAACTCGCGTTTGAATTTCTGATATTTCTCGTTATCCATGCCGCGCATGGCATCCAGTTCGCGCTGGCACTGTTGCATGCGCTCGGCCTCACGCTGCCGCTTATCTTGCTCCGCAACTTCTTCTGCGCTGGGCGGCTTACTCAATGTAGAAACAGGCCGCTTGGCGGTCTGGCAGCCGGTCAGGGCCAACGTCAGCAAAAGCGCAGCGGTCAAACAGTGTGCCGTTCGGGTCATTATCGTTATCTCCTTGTAAAGTCCGCCGTCGACGTGCTCTGTGGCTGCGCCGACGGCTCTCCTCATTGGTGCTGTGATGTTCCGGCCATCAACCAGGCTGTGTTCGGACATGAAAACGCAGACGCAGCGTTGAGAGGCATGACGCCAATAATTCACCGCATCAATACATACAAAAAAATCATTTAATATTATGATATTTAAAGGATTTTAACTCACAAACTTATCAGCAGGACATGACGATCGCAAGAAGATATGGGGGGTTGGTCGACCGAGATACCGCGTTGAAACGGGCAAATGGTCTTTACAAAACATAAAAAAAGCCCCGGCAAAACGCCGGGGCCTGACTTTACGCTGTATCAGCGTCCTACAAACCTTATCGACTGTTTCAATCGTCCCGTCTGATTGACAATCATGTTGCCAACCAACAGGAGAAATACCATGAGCAATATGATTAGTGTAAATAATATCAGTGAATTGCGTAATCTGACGCCAGTTACAGATGACCAGATTGTCTTTTTAGTTTCTCACTCCGCCGGACGTTTCGCCGGCGGCGGAGAATTCTATTATGCGAAAACGGATACAACCAGTGCAGACAATAACGGCACCGTGGTGGTTACATCGGGAGGAGCCCGCTGGAAACGACTGGAGCAGAAACTTAGTTTCGATCACTTCGGCGCCGATCCCAGTGGTGCCTCCGCCTCGGATGCAGCAATCAGCGCGACATTAAACTATGCCGCGAGTTTAAAAAACAAAGTGGTCTATGCTTCGGAAAATGCTCAATATCTGCTGACCAGTGCTCAGCCTATCAACGTCGCTAGCGGCGTCACTGTGAGAGGCTCCCGTCGCGGTATTGCTCAAGGCCCTGCAAGCCTCACAAGCAATGGTCCTAATCGGGCAGGCCTTGCGGACGACAGTGCTTTCATTATCAAGAAACCCGCGGGTACGGTTTGTTTCGCCTGCGATAAGAATGTTGTCTTTGATGGTTGGTCGTTCCTCTACCCGGATCAAAAATATACTGCCACCCAGCCGGAGGCATTCGTTCAATACGGTGCCACCATTACGGCAGGTGGCGCTCTGTCAGTCGCCAACTGCCGTTATGTAGGCGCCTATGACTTTGTTGAAGCTCGAGGAGAAGCCAACAACTTTGAGAATATCTACGGTTGGGCAGTCCGCTGCGACTACAGGGTTTATGAAAGCAGGGACATCAACAGATTTACCAATGTTCACGTCAATGCCAATGTCGTGCGTCCGACAGAAAACGCGGTTACTGCCTCTATCGCCGTAGCCGGTTCTTGTGCTTTCAATTTCGATCGCCACGACAATACGTTTATGGTGAATGTATTCTCTTATGGCAAAAAGATCTTTATCAAAACCACAACACAAGGAACTTCCTATTTAGGCGGTCTCAGCCTAAGCAATTTCATGGCAGACAGAAATGGTACCGGCATCGATATCGACTCAGATTCCTCCGCCAATATTCAAATCGCCAACGGTTCCTACATCAATGATTATGGTGATGCCGTTGGGGGATTCCTGGTATTAAGAAAATCCACCAGCCAATCTAATATCACCCCAGTTCAAATCAGTAATGTTAACTTCGCTACCGCCAATGGGCCCAAGGGCACACTGTCGCCCCAGGCTATTCGCTTCGAAGCTAACGCTGGGTATCAACTCTCATTCAGCAACACCGTTATGCCAATGTGGACAAACGGCAGTCTGAACAATGAAGCTGGTTACAACATTCTCAGAGGCACACTGGGCATTGCACAGCGCAGTTATCAGCTGCATGAGGCCCCGCTAAATTATTTGACGAACAGCAATCTGATCGCCATCGGTGCTGACAATCAGCCTACAGGCTGGTTTA
Source organism: Serratia sp. PGPR-27 (assembly GCF_022678525.1). Classification (NCBI taxonomy): domain Bacteria; kingdom Pseudomonadati; phylum Pseudomonadota; class Gammaproteobacteria; order Enterobacterales; family Yersiniaceae; genus Serratia; species Serratia sp. PGPR-27. The sequence goes on from NZ_JALBYS010000016.1 coordinate 75,107, forward strand.
TCGACGGGAAACTGACGGTAGACAGCAATCTTCTGACAGCCACTGGCGACAACCCGGCCTACAAAGGTTTGGGTCAACGTATTCATCGGAGCATGGGACCGAGGACATTCTGGGCCATCGCATCCTCTATCGGCGATCAATCTATCGCGCAAGCTTCGACTGGCATTTGGGCCCGCTCGTTCAACGATAACTATACCGACACTGTCGAGAGCAATCAGGCTATTCCCTGGATACGCATCGGCAACCTTTACTACGCGCGTTTTGTCATGAACAACAATCGCACTATCCACGATATCTTGGTCAATCCCGGCAGTGGCAATAATACGGTGCGCATTTTAGCCTGCGGCATTAGCCCGGGTGAAATCTTCGACTTCTCGCCTGACACGTTGCAATAGTCTCTCGCGGCATAAAAAAAGCCCCGGCAAAACGCCGGGGCCTGGTACTTGCGTGATCGCCGAGGGCTTCAGTGACACGCAAAGGGGTCTTACGGCCCGGAAACCGGTTGTCAAACGCGGCTAACTGCGTGCTTATGCGCTTTGCGCCAGAGGATCAACCAAGGCCAGCGCGTTTTTCATCGCCTCCACCATTTCGCCATCCACGCAATAATGGCTAAATTCGTCAAACTCGTTATCGGAGCACATGGTGACGCCCGCCTTGCGATAACGCATGGTCGACGGCACCAGATGGCCGGAAGAGCTGTGCAGTTCATGCAGGCCGATATCGACAAACTTGTGCAGATTGCTGAGGCGCACGCCGGCACCCGCCATGATCACCGGACCCTGGCTGGCCTGGCGCAAATCGCGCAGCAACGGCAGGCCAAGTTCGGCGCTCTGCTGCTGGCCGGAGGTCAGAATGCGCGCCACACCCAGTTCGGTCAGTTGCTCCAGCGCCACCATCGGGTTCTGGCACATGTCGAACGCGCGATGGAAGGTCACCGCCATGCCCTCGCACAGCCTCATCACTTCGCGCATGCGCGGCAGATCGATGTGCCCTTCGTCGTCCAGCATGCCAACCACCACGCCGGGGAACCCCATCTCGCGAATTTGGCGGATATCTTGTTTGATCACTTCGAAATCCACCGCGCCGTAGCAGAAATCGCCACCGCGCGGGCGAACGATCGGATGCACCGGGATCGCAACCCGCTCACGCGCCAGACGCAGCGTGCCATAGCTCGGCGTCAATCCCCCTTCGCTCTGGCTGGCGCACAACTCGATGCGATCGGCGCCCGCCCGTTCGGCCGTCAGCGCACAGTCGACGCTAAAGCAACAAACTTCCAGTTTTATCATTGTCACCCCCAGATAACGGCCAACATACGGCGGCAATTGTTCATTTCTTCATTTCTCACGTAGGCTCATGCATAGGCATAAACCGGCTCAGGGTTATCACTATGGCATTCAATTTTGATCAATGGGTAGACCGCAGTCACAGTGACAGCGTTAAGTGGGATAAATATCGCGGCAGCGACATCATCCCGCTTTGGGTCGCCGACAGCGATTTCACCTCACCGCCGGCGGTGATCGAAGCCTTGCAGCGACGCGTAGCACACGGCGTATTCGGCTACACCCACCCATCCCCTGATCTTGTTGAGGTTTTTACCCGCCGCATGGTAGAGCGCTACGATTGGCACATCAAGCCTGAATGGATCATTTTCCTGCCTGGCCTGGTGTGTGGCCTGAACCTGTGCGTGCGGGCCTGCACCGAACAACATCAGAGCACGCTGGCCCCCTCGCTCATTTATCCGCCGTTTCGCAAAGCGGCCAAATTCGCCGGGCGTAAACACCTTCCGGTATCGCTAACAGCGGTCAACCAGCGTTGGGGACTGGATTTTTCCTCGATGCATGATCAGCTCAACGGCAACGAAAAACTTCTGTTGCTGTGCAACCCGCAGAACCCCGGTGGCACCGTGTATCGCCGAGAGGAGTTGTTGCAGCACCATCAGTTCGCTCGCGAACACGATTTAATCGTCTGTTCGGATGAAATCCACTGCGAACTGCTGCTTGAGCCCGGCGCGCGGCATATCCCCTTCGCCACCCTGAATGAAGACGCGGCCCAACGCAGCGTGACGCTGATGTCACCGTCAAAGACGTTTAATCTCGCCGGGCTCGGCGCCTCAATGGCGATCGTTCCCAACGAAGCATTGCGACAAAAGCTGAAACGCGCGCGCAGCGGCATCGTGCCGGAGGTCAATCTGTTGGCGCTGGTGGCGGCGCAGGCGGCTTATCAATACGGACAACCCTGGCTGGATGAGCAGTTGATTTATCTGCGCGCCAATCGCGATCGGCTGACAAAACGTATCAACGCCATGCCGGGATTGACGTTGCTGCCCGTCGAGGCCACCTATCTGGCCTGGATAGACTGCAGCGCACTGCCGGTAGATAACCCGCATCAGTTCTTCGAACGTGCGGGCGTTGGGTTAAGCGCCGGCCTGGACTTCGGCGATCGGCGCTTTGTACGGCTTAACTTTGGTTGCCGATGGGCTCTGCTCGATGAAGCGCTCGATCGCATGGCGCGCGCCTGTGCGGCGCTGCCTGGCTAACCTTGTTCGCTGGCGACGATGTCTCGAATGGAATACGGATGAAACTTGATCGTGACCGTTCCGTCGGTGATGGCCAGCGTCGGGTTCGGTAGCCGCTCGCCCTCGCCTTTTGGCGAGCTTTGCTTCAGCTTGATCCCCGGCGCCAACAATGCCTCATCGGCAAGGTGGCTCAACGCCCGAGCGTACAGCGTCTGAGGATCGCCACTGAGCACTAATTCGACGTGTTCCCAGCCTTCGTGCGGATAGCGTTTCTCCCCAGGATACGGCAGCTCGATGCAGTCTATCCGCCACGGCCCTACTGCCAGCGGCTGAGACAAATCGAACAGACAGATAGGCCGCCCGTTGATCATCGATTCGGATAGCAGTGTCCCGCACTGCATCAGCCCCTGGCGCCAACGTTCGGCGGTGGCATTCTGGTGACAGCGCAGGGAGATGTGATCGGCGGTGAACGCGGCCAGATCAAGCCGCAATTTGGCGGCAAATTGATGCAGCGCCTGCTCGAAACGCGGCAAATCGAGCTTCAGATCGTCAAGCTCGGCAATGGCCTGCAAGGGAGTGGTCATAGAAACCTCAAAACAACGGAGCGCAAAGTTAAACGCGGTAATTTACACGGTGGCGGCAGTGCTCGCCACCGTTACGACGTTTTTCGGCGGCAGTTCAGAATGATTTTTGGTTGCGGACGGGGAGAATAAAAAAACCAGTCCCTTATTAAGATGACAGCTTATTAAAGCAACAGAAAAATAAAAAATAAGATTTTTCGCAAGCCATTATACCTTTTCTTCATGACGCTATGATTTAAGTTATTTTGCACAAAACTCTCTGCAGTCCATTGGGCAACTCGATTGAATAGTCTGGTTTAATCAAACCTGATCCACTTATCGAAACCACATAAAACCATAAGCACAACCTATTGTAAAAGAAGACAATAAACCCCACTAATTGATGTGAAACTAAGGATTATCTTAATTTAACCCCGGGCAATTGATTCACCAAGACAACTCAGCTACTTTGGAGGAAATTTAAATTCGAGATGATCATTATGTTATTGCTGACGATATCCTTGGTGTTGATAATTATCGCCGTATACGCCATCTACCGTCATTTCAAATCACGCAGCGCCAACACGCTGGATGCCGGTCGCCGCAATAAAAAGCGCTAGCTTCGCAACTCTCCCCTTCGTACATTCTGTTCAGATCATTCTGCTTTCACCTTCCGGCAATCAACGCGCCGCCCTCGACAACTGTTTCATCGCAGCGGCCGCGCCAACTGCTGACGGGCTCCGTCAGATCGGTTACAATTACAGGCTGTTTTGTGGCGGTCGCCCATCGCGCCCGCCACCGTTGAATCCCGCAGGGGCTGGCTTCAGCCCCTCGTTCGTCATTAAGGTAACCCGGTGAATATTCAGGTTCTTCTTTCAGATAAAGTCAGCCAGGCGCTGATCGCCGCTGGCGCGCCAGCCGATTGCGAAGCGCAGGTCCGCCCTTCCGCCAAGGCGCAGTTTGGTGATTACCAGGCCAACGGCGTGATGTCAGTCGCCAAAAAGCTGGGCATGCCGCCCCGTCAGCTGGCGGAAAAAGTGGTGCAACTGCTGGATCTCGGCGACGTCGCCGGTAAAGTGGAAATCGCCGGTCCCGGCTTTATCAACATTTTCCTGAACAGCGATTGGGTCGCCTGCCAGGCCGATCAGGTGCTGAACGCACCGAAGCTGGGCATTGCGCCGGTTGAGCCCCAAACCATCGTTATCGACTACTCCGCGCCGAACGTGGCGAAAGAGATGCACGTCGGCCACCTGCGCTCCACCATCATCGGCGACGCCGCGGCGCGTACCCAGGAGTTTTTGGGCCATAAAGTGATTCGCGCCAACCATGTCGGTGACTGGGGCACTCAGTTCGGCATGTTGATTGCCTACCTGGAAAAAATGCAGAACGAAAACGCCAGCGATATGGGCCTGTCCGATTTGGAACAGTTCTATCGCGAAGCCAAAAAACACTACGACGAAGACGCCGAGTTCGCCGAGCGTGCGCGCGCTTACGTCGTGAAGCTGCAGGGCGGCGATCAGTACTGCCTGAAAATGTGGCGCAAGCTGGTCGACATCACCATGGCGCAAAACCAGCTGACCTATAACCGCCTGAACGTCACGCTGACCGAAGACGACGTGATGGGCGAAAGCCTGTATAACGCGATGCTGCCGGGCATCGTCGCCGATCTGAAAGCCAAAGGGCTGGCGGTGGAAAGCGAAGGCGCCACCGTGGTGTTCCTCGACGAATACCAGAACAAGGACGGCGACCCGATGGGCGTCATCATCCAGAAAAAGGATGGCGGCTACCTCTACACCACCACCGATATCGCCTGCGCTAAGTATCGCTACGAAACTCTGGGCGCCAACCGCGTTCTGTATTACATCGACTCCCGTCAGCATCAGCACCTGATGCAGGCCTGGACCATCGTGCGCAAGGCCGGTTATGTGCCGGAGTCCGTCTCGCTGGAACACCACATGTTCGGCATGATGCTGGGCAAAGACGGCAAGCCGTTCAAAACCCGCTCGGGCGGCACGGTGAAGCTCTCCGATCTGCTGGATGAAGCCATCGAACGCGCCGAACAGCTGATCGCCGGCAAAAACCCGGATATGCCGCAAGACGAAATGAAGACCGTGGCCCGCGTGGTCGGCATCGGCGCGGTGAAATACGCCGATCTGTCGAAAAGCCGCACCACCGACTATGTCTTCGACTGGGACAACATGTTGGCCTTCGAGGGCAATACCGCGCCTTATATGCAATACGCCTATACCCGTGTGGCATCGGTATTCAAGCGCGCCGGGATCGACGAAAGCAGCCTGACACTGCCGCTGACGCTGACCGAAGAGCGTGAAATTGCGCTGGCTACCCGCCTGCTGCAGTTCGAAGAGGTGCTCACCACCGTCGCACGTGAAGGCACGCCTCACGTCATGTGCAGCTACCTGTATGATCTGGCCGGCTTGTTCTCCGGCTTCTACGAACACTGCCAGATCCTGAACGCCGACAGCGAAGAAACCCGTCAGAGCCGCCTGAAGCTGGCGCTGCTGACCGCTAAAACGCTGAAAACCGGCCTGGATACGCTGGGTATCGAAACCGTCGAACGTATGTAAGCCGCACCGCGCGGAAAGTAAAAAGGTCGCCAAGGCGACCTTTTTTTGTTCTTGCATTCGGCTCAGGCGACGCGGCGCGCAAAATCACGCGGGCGGAAGCCCAACCCGGCCAGCACGCCAAAGTAGGCCATCACACCGGCCACCACCACCGCCGCCAAACGCAGCAAACGTTCCAGCATATTGCCCTGATCCCAGGCCGGCATCAGCCACATCACGCCAATCAGCACCGCCGACATCGCCAGCACGGCGATCACCAGCTTAGTGAGGAACAGCGCCCAACCCGGCTGTGGCTGGAAGATCTTCTGCTTGCGCAGCTGCCAATACAGCAGCGAGGCGTTCAGGCAAGCCGCCAAGCCGATCGACAACGCCAGGCCGGCATGCTTCAGCGGACCAATAAACGCCAGGTTCATCACCTGCGTCATGATCAGCGTGATGATAGCGATCTTGACCGGCGTTTTGATGTTCTGCCGCGAATAGAAGCCCGGCGCCAGCACTTTAACCACGATCAGCCCCATCAGCCCCACCGAGTAAGCCACCAGCGCGCGTTGCGTCATCGCCGCGTCAAAGGCGCTGAACTTGCCGTACTGGAACAGCGAGACGGTCAACGGTTTGGCCAAAATGCCCAGCGCGATGGCGCTCGGCAGCGCCAGCAGGAAGCACAGGCGCAGCCCCCAATCCATCAGGCGCGAATACTCATCGTGGTTGCCGCTCGAGAAGCTTTTGGCCAACGACGGCAGCAGGATGGTGCCCAATGCCACGCCCAACACGCCGGAAGGAAATTCCATCAGGCGGTCGGCGTAGTACATCCAGGACACCGAGCCGGATACCAGGAACGATGCGAAGATAGTATTGATGATCAGCGAGATTTGGCTGACCGACACCCCAAGGATCGCCGGCCCCATCTGACGCATTACCCGCCAGACTCCGGCATCGCCCAATTTGATGCGCGGCAGCACCAGCATGCCGATCTTGCGCAAGTGCGGCAGCTGGTAACCCAGTTGCAGCACGCCGCCCACTACCACCGCCCACGCCAGCGCCAGCACCGGCGGGTGGAAATACGGCGCGGCGAACAGCGCGAAGCCAATCATGCTGACGTTAAGCAGCGTTGGCGCAAAGGCCGGGATCGAGAAGCGGTTCCAGGTATTGAGGATCGCCCCCACCAGCGACGCCAGCGAGATCAACAGAATATAGGGAAATGTGATGCGCAGCAGCGCCGACGTCAGGGCAAACTTGTCGGGCGTATCGGTAAAGCCCGGCGCGGTGAGATAGATAACCCAGGGCGCGGCCAACATCCCCAGCACCGTCACCACCGCCAGCACCAGCGTCAGCAGCCCGGAGACATAGGCGATAAAAGTGCGTGTCGCCTCGTCGCCCTGCTGGCTTTTGTATTCGGCCAGGATCGGCACGAAGGCCTGCGAAAATGCCCCTTCGGCAAAGATACGGCGTAACAGATTCGGGAGTTTGAACGCCACGAAGAAGGCGTCCGTTGCCATGCCGGCCCCGAACACCCGCGCGACGATCGCATCGCGGGCAAAGCCCAACACCCGCGAAAACATCGTCATCGAGCTGACGGCAGCCAAGGATTTGAGTAGGTTCATGTGGTTGTCTGATAGGTACCGTAAATATCAACGCCTGCAACAGCAGGCGTCAGTGAAACAATCGGCTCAGTTTACGCATCCGGAAAAGAATAGCTACCGCCAGATGTTACATAGAGTTATCCCGCAGCAAACGCTCGACCACCCGCTGGGCAAGCAGCGCCTGTTCGCCGCCGGTTTCTGGCGCGCTCTGATTGGCGACGGCATCAAGGAAATGCCGCACCGCACCGTCGAAGCCGCGTTGCACCAGCGTGCTTTGCCAGCCAGGCACCGGTTGTTCCAACTCGCCCTGCGCATCTTCACGCAGCCAGTGGCGCATATCGGTCAACTGATACAGCGCGCCGTCTGTCACCGCCTGCACGCTTTCGCGCTGGCTGCCGCCGCGGCGATGCATGCTGGTCGTCACCTGCGTATCGCCGCAGGCGAAGTGATGCTCGGCGTACAGCATTTCGCCTGCGGCGTTGGTGCGCACGCTGCCGCTCAGCAGTTGCTCGCCGCCGCCCGCCAGCCACAGCGCCGTGTCCACCACGTGCAGGTAATCATCCAACAGGGTAAAACGCAGATCGTGCGGGCCGACGCTGTCCGCCCGATGTTTATCCATGCGAATGGAGGCCGGCTGGTTCATTTGCTGCTTGAGCTGCCGGTAAAGCGGCGCGAAACGCCGGTTGAACCCCACCATCAGCGTTTTGCCTCGCCGCTCGGCCAGCTCAAGCAACTGCTCGCCCTGCTCCAGCGTCTCCGCCAGCGGTTTATCGACGTAAACGTGTACGCCGCGGTTCAGCAGCTCGCCTATTACCGAAAAATGGCTGGCGGTGCTGCTGTGAACAAAGACCGCGTCGCACTGTTCGGCCAGGCTGTCCAGCCGGGAGAAACAGGCCATGCGGTAGCTATCGCACAGCGGCTGCGCTTTTTGCTGATTGGGCGAAAAACCGCCCACCAGCGACCAATCCGCCGCCTGGCCGAGGATTGGCAGGTAAGCCTTCTGCGCGATACTGCCCAATCCCACCACGCCTACACGCAATTTAGTCATTCGCATCCCTCGCCAACAGGTGTTGCAACTGCCGTTTCAGTTCCGCCACTTCGCTTTCCAATGCGCTAACCCTGGCGCTCAGTTCGCCGTCGTCCTCGGATTCGAACGCCGCCGGCGGCGCTTCATCAATCTGGCCGCTGAACAGATGCATGAATCGGCTTTCGCGCTTGCCCGGCTCACGCGCCAGGCGCACCACGAACGGGCCATCTTCTCGCGTGGCCAGCTGTTGCAACACCTGTTCGACCTCGCTGACATCACTGAACTCGTGCATCCGATTGGTACGGGTGCGCAGCTCGCCGGGCGTTTGCGCGCCGCGCAGCAGTAAGGTGGCGATCACCGCCAGTTCGGCGGGCGAAAGTTTCAGCTGGCCAAATTCGGAATTGCAAAACCGCTGCTCGTACTTCACTACCCGGTTGCCGAATCCGCTGAGGGTGCGCAGGAAATGTTTGCGCAGCAACAGATCGAGCAGCTGCTGCACCTCGCTTTCGCTCAGATCCATCACCGGTTCACGGTTGGTCTTTTGGTTGCATGCCAGCGTAATAGCGTTAAGCGAAAGCGGGTATTGGTCCGGCGTCGTCACCTGTTTTTCCAACAGGCAGCCGATAACCCGAGCCTCTTTGGCGTTCAATTCATATTTCATCGTTTGGCCTCAACGTGGGGGTAGCCACTCTTTATTGGTGTATGCCGTCAAAACGTGGTCTTGCCACTGGCCGTCGATCAGCAGGTAATCCTTGGCGTAACCTTCGCGTTCGAATCCCAGACGCGTCAGCAATGCGCCGCTGCGCTGGTTGTGCGGCATATAGTTGGCCATGATGCGGTGCATGCGCTGTTGGCGCAGCATATAGCGGATGGCGGACTGCAAGGCTTCGAACATCAGCCCCTGTCCCTGCCATTTCTCCCCCAGCGAATAACCGAGGAAACAGGCGTGAAACGAACCGCGCAGCACGTTGCTGAAGTTCGCCACGCCGCGCACTTCCTGCTCTTCTGGATCGAGCAGGATAAAATAGTAGGCGCTGCCCTGCTTTTGCATTTCAGCGATCATGCCCAGACGCGCCTGCCAGCCGGAAGGATAACAATGGCTTTCGTCGCGTACCGGCTCCCAGGGTTTGAGAAAGGCTCGGTTCTCGGCATAATAATCCGCCAGACGATAGGCATCCCGTTCATGCACTAAACGGACCACCATCCGGTCGGTAGTAAGGCGTACTTTTGGCGATGCAGAGCGGTAGCCGAACATCATTTCCCCCGCAGTCAAAACGGTTCGATAAGAAGTATTTATTGGGAAGCCGCGTGGATAATCATCCGATGCCGATCTGATGGCATGATTTTATTTTGCCAATAGCGCTTCAGAACCGCACTTCCCTGCATTCAATATAACCGTAGCCCGCCCCCGAGGTAAAACCTCGGTCGCTCAGTAAATCGCCGAATACGCGTTTTACGGCGTTTTTCCGCCCATTTTGCAGCACAGGTAACACCTTGACGATAAAAAAATATTATCTACTCAGCCCCTGTCGCCGTCCGGCAATTGGGTAGAGAATGGTGGGGTTGCCTCCCCCCTCTCTCTTAATTGCTCATGGTGATGCATGTCTCTGGTATCGCAAGCGCGCAGCTTGGGTAAATATTTTCTGTTGCTCGACAACCTGCTGGTGGTTTTAGGCTTCTTTGTCGTGTTCCCGCTTATTTCGATCCGCTTCGTCGATCAATTGGGATGGGCGGCGCTGATCGTCGGCATCGCGCTGGGTTTGCGTCAGCTGCTGCAACAAGGGCTCGGCATCTTTGGCGGCGCCATCGCCGATCGCTTCGGCGCCAAGCCGATGATCGTCACCGGCATGCTGCTGCGCGCCGCCGGTTTCGCCACCATGGCGATGGCCGATGCGCCGTGGATCCTGTGGTTCTCCTGCGCGCTGTCCGCCCTCGGCGGCACGCTGTTCGATCCGCCGCGCACCGCTTTGGTGATCAAGCTGACCCGCCCGCACGAACGCGGCCGCTTTTTCTCGCTGCTGATGATGCAGGACAGCGCCGGTGCGGTCGTCGGCGCGCTGATCGGCAGTTGGCTGCTGCAGTACGATTTCCACTTTGTCTGCTGGGTCGGGGCGGCGATCTTCGTGCTGGCCGCCGGCTGGAACGCCTGGCTACTGCCGGTTTACCGCATCTCCACCGTGCGCGTGCCGATGAAAGAAGGCATGTTGCGGGTCGTGCGCGATCGCCGCTTCCTCACCTATGTCCTGACGCTGACCGGCTACTATATGCTGGCGGTACAGGTGATGCTGATGCTGCCGATCGTGGTCAATGAAATCGCCGGCTCACCGGCGGCGGTGAAATGGATGTACGCGATCGAAGCGGCGCTGTCGCTGTCGCTGCTCTATCCGCTGGCGCGTTGGGGTGAAAAACATTTTCGGCTTGAACAACGCCTGATGGCGGGCCTGCTGCTGATGACGCTCAGCCTGCTGCCGATCGGCCTCGCCACCAGCTTGCAGGGCGTATTCACGCTGATCTGCTGTTTCTACCTGGGTTCGATCATCGCCGAACCGGCGCGCGAAACGCTGAGCGCTTCGCTGGCCGATCCACGTGCGCGTGGCAGCTATATGGGCTTTAGCCGCCTTGGTCTGGCGCTGGGTGGCGCGTTAGGTTACACCGGCGGCGGCTGGATGTACGATACCGGACGCACGATGAACATGCCGGAGCTACCTTGGTTGCTGCTTGGGGCAGTGGGTTTCGCTACGTTGCTGGCGCTGTACTGGCAGTTCAGCCCGCGGCGCAGTGCATCGATGATGCTGCGCGGCGGTTAACGCCATAGAAATCCGGCCGAATCGGCAACAGCTGCTATCCTGTTAGTAAAAACCCCCACAGGAGCCCGTCGGCATGAGCGAAGAAGCAAAATTACCGCAACTACTCGAACATATGATACTGAACTTGCGCATGATTTATGCGCGCTCCACCCTGGTGGAAAAGGCCCTGGCCCATATCCTCGCCAGCGACGCCGGCCTGAAAAACGATATTATCAAACAGCTGCAGGTCGTCACCGCCGCCAACGAACGTGACAAAATCGACCTGGAAGAAGCTCGCATTCACCTGATCGATGTGCTCAACTCGGTACCGGCCAAGAAATAACGCCCCCTAGCCCGCGCCGGTGCGCGGGCAATATCGCAATAACGCACCATCCAACACACGCACGTCAAGACAGCCTCGATAAGCTGTGGTAACTATTGCTGTTAAAACCTGACAACCCGGAGCAAGCATGAAACTGTTCATTTACGATCATTGCCCATTCTGCGTTAAAGCCCGCATGATTTTTGGCCTGAAACGTCTGCCGATTCGTCTGGTCACGTTGCTCAACGACGATGAGACGACTCCGTTCAACCTGATCGGCCAAAAAATGGTGCCTATCCTGGTCAAAGACAACGGCGAAGCGATGCCGGAAAGCCTGGATATCGTGCGCTATGTCGATCACCTGGACGGCAAGCCGGTGCTGACCGGCCGCACCAACCCGGCCATTGCCGAGTGGCTGCAGCGGGTCGGCGGGTACAGCGCAAAATTGCTGTTGCCGCGTATTGCGCATGCCGATTTCGAAGAGTTCGCCACCGACAGCGCCCGCCGTTATTTTATCGATAAAAAGCAGGCGTCAATCGGTGATTTCGCCGAGCATCTCGCCAACAGCGCCGATCTGATCGCCCAGCTGGAGGCCGATCTGCAAACCCTGTCACCGCTGATCGTCTCCGCCGAAGCGGTAAACGGCGAGCTGTCCGAGGACGATATCCACCTGTTCCCGCTGCTGCGCTCGTTGTCGATCGTCGCCGGGGTCGCGCTGCCGGACAACGTGGAAACCTACCGCAACCGCATGGCGCAGCGCTGCGAGGTGCCGTTGCTGCTGGACATGGAACAATAACGTTTGAATAACCCAAAGGATAGGGCGTACTGATGCTGAAAATGGTGCTCGCCACCGCTCGCGATCGGGCGCGGCTGAAGGAAATTACCTCCGTTCTGATTCGTTACGGCCTGCAAGACGTTCTGCGTCTGCTGGGCCTGGGGGCTTTGCTGCGCGGCGCCCGCGCTGGATCCGCCCAACAGGACGCACAAACCCTGCCCGAGCGGCTGCGCGAAGCGCTCGAGGCGCTGGGCCCGACCTTCGTCAAATTCGGCCAGATCCTGGCCACGCGTTCTGATCTTCTGGATCCCGCCTGGACCGACGAACTGGATCGCCTGCACAGCCAGGCAGCGGTGCTGCCATGGAAAACGCTGGCACCCCAGATCGTTGCCGACCTGGGCGATGAGCCCGAGCGGCTGTTCGCCGAATTCGATCGCACGCCGCTGGCCGCGGCGTCGATGGCGCAAATTTACCGCGCCCGCTTGCACAGCGGCGAACAGGTAGTGGTGAAAGTGCTGCGGCCCGGTTTGGCGAAAACCATCCACGCCGATCTGCGGCTGCTGGCCTCGCTGGCGGAAACCGTGGAGCAGCAGAGCCCCACGCTGGCACGCTATCGGCCGCGGCAGATGGTCAGAGCGCTGGCGACGGCGCTCAATCATGAGCTGGATTTAACTCACGAAGGGCATAACTGCGATCGCGTCGCCGGGATGTTCGCGCATGAACCCGATGTGGTCGTGCCAAAAATCTATTGGCAATGGTCGTCTCCACGTCTGTTAGTGCAGGAGTACTTGCCCGGCACCGCGCCGGAGAACCCTCAGCAATTGGCGGCGGCGGGCTTTGACGGCCCGCTGCTGGCGCAACGCGGCGCGCGCGCCTTTATGAGCATGGTGCTGGAGCATCGGTTGTATCACGCCGATCCTCACCCCGGCAACGTCATGGCGCTGAGCGGTGACCGCGTCGGCTTTATCGACTTCGGCATGGTGGGCCAACTGTCTGAGCGGCGGCGCAATCAGTTGCTTCTGCTGCTGCAGGCCATCGCCGATCGTCAGTCCGAAGGCATCGTCAACACGCTGATCGCCTGGTCGGACAGCGAACCGCTGGATCTGATGGATCTGGAGCTGGCGGCGCAAAACTTTCTCGACAAGCAGTCCGCCGCCACCCTGACGCTCGGCAAAGCCCTCACTGACCTGTTGGTGATGGCGCGTGAGCACCAGTTGGCGCTGCCGCCCGATCTGGTGCTGCTGTTCAAGGCGTTAATCACCGCCGACGGCGTGCTGCACCGATTGGATCCAGCCTTCGACATCGTCGCCACGCTCAAACCGATGCTGCAACAAACGGTGCTGCAACGCTATGCCCCTGACGCCGTGCGCCAGCGGTTGTTGGCCCTGGGCGGGGAAGCGCTCGACGCCGGGGAAGAACTGCCGCAAACCCTGCGGCTGTTGGTGCGCCGCCTAAAACGCGGGCAGCTCAATGCCGATATCAACGTCAGTAATCTCGGCCAGTTGAGCAAAGCGCTGGAACGCGCCGCCGTCACCCTGGCTATCGCCATTGTCACCGCCGCTTTCGCCCTGGGCCTGGCGCCTTATCTGATGCACTCCTCACTGCAGTTGTGGGGCATTCCGCTGTTCCCGCTGTTGGGGGCCGCGGCCTGCCTGGCCGGCGTGATCCTCCTGGCGCTGCGATTGCGGCGCTGACGCTTTCGGCGTTATCCGATAGGTGTCGCCCGCTTTTGCGCGCACTATCCTCTGCACATCACCGCCTGCCGTTTTCACGCGCAGGCGGAACGTTTATAATGATTAATCAATTATCTGCAGCACTTTTCGCCAGCAGTCGCAATGAGGCATTAATGAAGAAGATCCTGATGGGCGCAGCCGCCCTGCTGTTCGCCGGCGTATTGGCCGGTTGCAATCAACTGACCCAGTACACCCTGAGCGAGCAGGAAGTGAATGATTACCTGCAGAAACATAACGACTATCAGAAGCAGATCGGCGTGCCCGGCCTGGTGGACGCCAACATCGTGCTGACGCAGCTGCAAAGCCAGATCGGCCGCAGCGAGCCGGGTAAAGTCACCCTTTCCGGCGACGCCAAGGTCAACATCACGTCGATTCTCGGCCCGCAGACCGCGGATCTGAAGTTGACGCTGAAAGCGCAGCCGGTTTACGACCGCGCACAGGGCGCCATTTACCTGAAAGACATGGAACTGACCGATTACAGCGTACAGCCGGAAAAAATGCAGACGGTGATGAAAGCGCTGACGCCATATCTGAATCAGTCACTGAAGTCTTACTTCGACCAAAAGCCGGCTTATGTGCTGAATCCTGACAACAGCAAAACCGAAGCGCTGGCGAAAAAACTGGCGAAGGGATTGGAAGTGAAACCGGGTGAGTTGGTGATACCGTTCAGCGACTGACGCCGTCTGGGGACATCAAGCCCGCCGCCAGGCGGGCTTTTTATTGCAAAAAAAGCGTTACTGCGGCGCGCTGTAGGCGATCTCGCCGGTGTTGCAGTCAAGCGTCACGTTGTAGGTTTTATCTGCCTTGGTGCCACGCACCGTCAACGGCACCTGCCACACCTGATCCTTGCCGCTGATGGCATCCGGGCTAACCCAGGCAATCGGCGTTGCGGTGCCCAGCAGCTTTTTGTCCGATTCCCAGCGCGTGATGCGGTTCTGCAAGAAGTCGCGCTTGACCTGGGCGGCGATATCCGCCGGCTGCAGACCCGCACACTGCCCCACCTTGGCGGCGCGCTGCTCGTGATCCTGCGCCCACACCGCAGTCGATGCTCCCATCATGGCCAACAAGGCGATAGCCAAACCCGTTTTTTTCATATCTCCTCCCGTTGTGATTAGCGCTATCCGGGCGCCCATCCCTGGCTCACAACAGGGTTTCGGCAAAGGGTTTACCGTTTGACGAACTCGATGACAAACAGCGCATCCAGGCCCGGATAGATTTCCTTGATCACCTGCTTCAATTCGCCGAGCGACATGTTCTCCTGCTGTGCGTGGCGTTCAGTCAGCGCGTCCAGGCGCACCGGCGTTACCGACAGCACTTCGATAAAGCAGAAAAATACGCCGTCTTCATTGCGGCTTACGCGCAATACCTCGCCCGGTTCGAAGTGCGACTCACTGGCATCCCGAATGGTGATGGTTTTGCGCCCGGCCAGAATATCTTGCTCAAAGCGGCTGAAGAAAGTTATTTCACGGCTCATTTTAGATCCTTTTTCATCACAACACCGCAACATAAGTCATTATGCCGCTTGCTTTTCTGACGCAGATCCCTCTTTTGAGTTAGAGGCCGCTTTTTTCGCTTTCGCTTCCGCCGGTTTCTTGAGGGTTTCCGCCGGTGAAGCGCCGCGCAGAATCAGCCCCAGCGCATCTTTATTCTCTGCTAGGAAGAAGCTCAGCCCTTCGCGCTGTTCGTCGTCCAGGTTCAGCGGCGCCTGTTGCAGCCACTCTCCGAGGTTATCCGCCAGATCCAGCATTTTGTCGTAGGCGTCGGCTTCTTTCTTGCTCGCGAAAGTCATTTTTTCCTCACCGTTTCTCACCACCACATATTTAACTTCAACCGCCATGCGTGCGTCCTCAAATACTCAAATAACTGTAATTACATACAGTATAAATAGATAATGGCGGGAGGGCAAACCGCCGCCCGCCTTCGGCTTATTTCAGCAGCCGCACCTTGCAGCTCTTGCCTTTGATTTTGCCCTGTTGCAGCTGTTGCAACGCCTTACGCGCGCTGGCTTTACGGATCGCGACGTAGGCATGCACCGGGAACATGTCGATCTTGCCCACTTCCGCCGCCGTCAGCCCGGCATCGCCGGTCAGCGCCCCAAGGATATCGCCGGGACGGATCTTCGCCTTGCGGCCGCCGTCGATGCACAGCGTCACCATCTCTGCCTCCAGCGAGCCGTTGGCCGCCCCGCTCAGCTCGGACACCGGCGCCCAATCGACGGTCATCTGCAGGTAGTCTTCAATCGCATGCGCCCGCGCCATCTCCTGCGGCGTGCACAGGCTGATCGCCAGCCCGCTCATGCCGGCGCGGCCGGTGCGGCCGATACGGTGCACATGCACTTCGGGATCGAACGCCAGTTCGTAGTTAACCACCAGCTCCAGCTCTTTGATGTCCAGCCCGCGAGCGGCGACGTCGGTCGCCACCAACACTCGGCAACTGCGATTGGCGAAGCGCACCAACACCTGATCGCGGTCGCGCTGCTCCAGATCGCCATGCAGCGCCAGCGCGCTGATGCCGCGGGCCTCCAGGGCCTCAAGCACTGTCTGACAATCGCGCTTGGTATTGCAGAACACCACGCAGGACGCGGGTTGATGGTAGCGAATGGCCGACACCAGGAGCGCCGGACGCTGCTCGCGCGTAGTCTCATAAAAGCGTTGTTCGATAGCGGTCTGCGCTTCGTCATCGTCCACTTCGACGCTCAGCGGCTGACGCTGAACACGCTCGCTGATGCGTTCGATGCCCGCCGGATAAGTGGCGGAAAACAACAGCGTCTGACGCTGCGGCGGCGTGTAGCTGATCACATCGTCGATATCGTCGGCGAAACCCATATCCAACATGCGGTCGGCCTCATCCAGCACCAACACCTTCAGCTCGTCCAGCAGCAGCGTTTTCTTGCGCAGATGCTCCTGAATGCGCCCCGGCGTCCCCACCACGATGTGTGGCGCGTGCACCAGCGAGTCGAGCTGCGGCCCCATCGGTTGGCCGCCGCACAGCGTCAGAATTTTGATGTTTTGCGTGAAACGCGCCAGGCGACGCAGCTCTTTGCTCACCTGATCGGCCAACTCGCGGGTGGGACAGAGCACCAGCGCCTGCGTGGCAACCTGAGTAACGACGATGTTATTCAGCAAGCCAATGCCGAATGCCGCCGTTTTGCCGCTGCCGGTTTTCGCCTTGGCGCGCACGTCTCGCCCTTGCAGGATAGCGGGCAACGCGGCGGCCTGCACCGGCGTCATTTTGGCGTACCCCAGTTCGTTGAGGTTGGCCAACTGTTCGGCTGGCAGAGGCAGGGAAGAAAAAGAAACTGTGCTCACGGCGATAACTCTTATATGACGAATGGAATGGCGGCGCGCCCGCAGGTTGGCGCCGAATCAGCGGTAAATGATAACAGAGATGGGCGGCGTTACGGGCAGCGGGCATAAAAAAACCCGCCGGCGGCGGGTTTCTTGGCGGCTCAGTCGTTAAATCGCAACGACGTTGGCTGCGGCTGGGCCACGTTGGCTGTCCTGGATGGAGAATTCAACCTGCTGGCCTTCAGCCAGAGTCTTGAAACCATCGCTAACGATAGCGGAAAAATGAACGAAAACGTCTTTAGAGCCGTCGGCAGGCGTGATGAAGCCGAAACCTTTGCTTTCGTTGAACCATTTAACGTGACCAGTGATCTTGCTCATTTGTGTTTCCTTTACTTGATAAACCTGCCTTGACGGCACGAGACGCGAAAACCTTGCTATATATAGGCCTTCTTTCGCCGTCGCTTATTAACGCACAATCGCCCAGGCAGGGCAAATATTTCTGCTTGTTATAAAAACAGTAAGTTAGCAACAAACCTGGCGCGGCGGCTGTGAACGCAATCGTTTTCGTATATACTGCCCGCCGATCATCAATCCGCTTACTTTCACCAATCCAGGTACGAAACTATGTTAACGATTGGAACCGGCCTGCGCCCTTCCGCCACCCGCGTTATGTTGCTCGGCTCCGGGGAGCTGGGTAAAGAAGTCGCCATTGAATGCCAGCGCCTCGGTCTGGAAGTGATCGCCGTCGATCGCTATGCCGACGCCCCCGCCATGCATGTGGCGCACCGCAGTCACGTCATCAATATGCTGGACGGTGACGCGTTGAAAGCCGTTATCGAACAAGAGCGGCCGGACTATATCGTTCCCGAAATCGAAGCGATCGCCACCGCCATGCTGGTGGAACTTGAACGTCAGGGCCACCGCGTGGTGCCCTGCGCCGAAGCCACGCGCCTGACCATGAACCGCGAAGGCATCCGCCGTCTGGCGGCGGAAGAACTTGGCCTGCCTACCTCCAGCTATCGCTTTGCCGACAGCGAAGCGGCTTTCCGGCAGGCGGTCGAGCACATCGGCTATCCGTGCATCGTCAAACCGGTGATGAGTTCTTCCGGCAAAGGACAAAGCCTGATCCGCGCGCCTGAGCAGCTGCAAAGCGCCTGGGATTACGCGCAACAGGGTGGACGCGCCGGCGGCGGCCGGGTGATCGTCGAAGGGTTGGTAAGATTTGATTTTGAAATTACGTTGCTGACCATCAGCGCCGTGGACGGCGTACATTTCTGCGAGCCGATCGGCCATCGTCAGGAAGACGGAGATTATCGCGAATCCTGGCAACCGCAGCGCATGTCAGCCACGGCGTTGAGCCGTGCTCAGGCTATTGCGGAGAAGGTGGTGAAAGCCCTGGGCGGATTCGGCCTGTTCGGCGTGGAGCTGTTCGTCTGCGGCGACGATGTGATCTTCAGCGAAGTGTCTCCGCGGCCGCACGATACCGGCATGGTTACGTTGATCTCACAGGATCTGTCCGAGTTCGCCCTGCACGTTCGCGCGTTTCTCGGGTTGCCGATTGGCGCCATCCGCCAGTTCGGCCCTTCCGCTTCGGCGGTGATCCTGCCGCAGCTCACCAGCAGCGATGTGCGTTTCAGCGGACTGGAAAATGCGCTGCGCGGGCACAACCAGCTGCGCCTGTTCGGCAAACCGGAGATCGCCGGGCAACGTCGTCTGGGCGTAGCGCTGGCGACGGCCAACACGACGGAACTGGCGGTGGAGCAAGCAAAACAAGCCGCCGCCGCCGTGACGGTCAACGGCTGATACTCACGGGGCCGCTTGCGCGGCCCCGATAACGTCAATAGTCTTCGTCTTCTTCAGCATCGTCATCCCGCGACGCCTCCGGTGCGGCCTCATGTTGCTCGTCTTCGTCATCGAACAATACCGCAACCTGAGCACCCTGATGCTTCTCGCGAATTTCCTGCGCAACGCGAGCAATGGCCTCACCGCTGCTCATGCCCTGCTCCATCAGTTGATGGATGCGATCCGCCGCTTCCTGCTGCTCCGCGTGATTCAGTAATGGCATACCTGCATGCATGTGTCGTTCTCTCCGGCAAAAGGGAGAAGGAGTATACGCGCTAAAGCGGCGGATCCCAACGTCTGGTGCGTCAGGCCGGTTGCGAACAGCCGTTATCGTTGCGCCACTGCTTCAGGCGATGCCGCCACAGCATGACATGCCACCCCTGCTTCAGGCCGCGCGCATTGGCGAACATCGCTCTGTCGATACCGCGCTGATAGAACTCTTCGGTGATCTGACTCTGAGCGGCCGGTTCCGGCTCGCGACGAATGCTGTGGCAAATGCCCAGCGCTTCGCGGGTGATTTGCCAATGGAAAGCCGGACGAATGACGATAGTGCCCGCATAGCGCTGGTTGAGCCGCTCCAGCATTTCGACGATTTTCATATAGTGGCGTTGATACTCCACGTTCGCCTTACCGATGCGCCGACGATTACTGATCGACTTGTCGTGCACCCGTTGACGGTACAGCGGCGTACTTAAATATTTGACCCGTTTGGCATTAAACATGACTTCTGTCGTCCAGGGAATATCCTGGTGATGTAACCCCGGCTCGAAATAAAGCCGATGCTGGCGAATAAAGTCGAGGCGATATATTGCCAGCCATACAACGTGAATAAACTTTCGCGATTTCAGCGCACGTTCAAACCACTGCACGCCACTGATAACATCGGTGGTACGCAAACGCGCCTCGGGAAAAATCGGCTGCAATTCATCTTGGCTGGTGAAATAGCGCTCGCCATTACATTGCATCACGTCTAATTGGTGTTTTTCCGCCTGTTCCAGCAGCGTGGAATACATCTCCGGCGCCAGCAAGTCGTCGGCATCGGGAAACGCCACATATTTGCCTTGGGCAACGGCAAGCCCGGCATTACGCGCGTTAGAAACACCGGCATTGGCCTGATCGATCACACGAATATGCGGATGTACCGCCGCGTAACGGTGCGCGATCTCTCCTGAACCGTCAGTGGAACCATCGTTGCCGATGATCACCTCCAACCGTTGCTCGCGCTGGGCCAGCAGCGAGGCCAGGAAAGGCTCCAATAATTCCCCCGCATTGTGCATCGGGACGATCACGCTCAGCATTAACGACATAGTCAGCTCTTCAATAATAATGTAACAAAATAATAATTTTATTTTTCTAAAAGACTCATTCGGTCTGCGTACGCTTGGGATAGGCGTGAAACCTGCAAATTCCCGCGCTGGCTAATGGGACCGAACTGGCCTTTCTTTCTCAAACCCGCGCCAGAAAAGCGCTGAGTAATTAAGCCATTAATTCCAAAGGGCGGCGACGTTGCTAAAATCGGGCATAGCAACATCTCCCCCGCTTCTAATAACAAGCAGAAATAATAAATTTATGAAATTAACGAATCTTTTTTTATATTTCTCGGGTATTGCGCCCTCGATGAATAGGCTTCCAGTGCATTTGACGTTAAATTTTTAACATATCGAAGTATAATCAATGGCGCAAAAAATGCCTTATTTCAGGTTTATTGAGCTGCCGTTTATGTGAACCGTGCTGCATGTCGCGCATGGCAAAACATGCATGACGTGGCCGTCTATGGCACACTAGCCGCCAGATATCGCCGTCCTCACAGCCAGGTTTATTGACGTTCATGAGCGTAACCGCCCCAAACATAAAATCTTTGCCCTACAGCCGCCGTGCCCTGATGACGCTTTTCGCCCCGCTTTCATCGCAGCCTTGGGCGATGCTGCTGCATTCGGGCTTTGCCGACCATTCGCACAACCGCTTCGATATCCTGGTCGCACAACCGCGCGTGACACTCACCACCCAGGGTGCCGGCACGCAAATCGAAAGTGACGGCGTCACCATTCAGTCGCAGGAAGATCCGTTCTCCTTGCTGCAGCAGCAATTGGCGGCGCAAGGCTGGCAGCCGGCGTTTAATCCGGACCTGCCGTTTCAGGGCGGAGCTCTGGGACTGTTCGGCTACGATCTTGGGCGCCGGGTGGAAACCCTGCCGCAGTTGGCCGAAGCCGACCTCGCTTTGCCGGATATGGCAGTGGGCATTTATGACTGGGCAGCGATCGCCGACCACCAATTGCAAACCCTGACGCTGCTCAGCTATGGCGATGTGGAGCAGCGCTGGCGCTGGCTCAATAGCCAAACCGCACCTGCAGAACGCCCTTTCACGCTGCTGAGCGACTGGCGCGCCAATATGAGCCGGCGACAATACGGCGAGAAATTCCAACGTATTCAGCACTACCTGCGCAGCGGCGACTGTTACCAAATTAATCTGGCACAACGATTCTCCGCCGACTATCAGGGGGATGAATGGCAGGCGTTCTGCCGCCTGAGCGCCAGCAACCGCGCGCCGTTCTCGGCCTTCCTGCGCTTGCCGCACAACAGCGTACTGAGCGTCTCTCCCGAGCGCTTCCTGTGGCTGGAGCAGCAGCGTATCCAAACCCGCCCGATCAAGGGCACGCTGCCGCGGCTGGCGGACGCGGAGCAGGACGCCGCGCAGGCTCGCCGTTTGGCCGATTCACCCAAGGATCGCGCTGAAAATCTGATGATCGTCGATCTGCTGCGCAACGATATCGGCCGCGTCGCCCAGCCTGGCAGCGTACGGGTGCCGGAACTGTTCGCCGTGGAGCCGTTCCCCGCCGTGCATCACCTGGTGAGCACCATCACCGCGACCCTGCCAAACCATACCTCGGCGGCCGAACTGCTGCGCGCCTGCTTCCCCGGCGGTTCGATCACCGGCGCGCCCAAGGTGCGCGCGATGGAAATCATCGAAGAGTTGGAGCCGCAGCGCCGCAATGCCTATTGCGGCAGCATCGGTTACCTGAGCGCCTGCGGCACCATGGACACCAATATCACCATTCGCACGCTCGTCACCGAAAACGGTCGCATCCACTGCTCCGCCGGCGGCGGCATCGTGGCGGACAGCCAGGAGCAGGCGGAATACCAGGAGACCTTCGACAAGGTCGGCCGCATTTTGCCGCAGCTAGGGGAGTATGCCCTGTCGTGATCCCATCGAACTCACCGGCCTCACTGCACGCCTTTATCAGCCGTTTTCAACTGCAGCTGCCGCAGGCGACGCAGATTTCGCACCATGTGCGCCCGGCGGCGGTGCTGATCCCGATCGTCTGCCGCGCCGAGCCGACGCTGCTGTTGACCCGCCGTGCCGACTCGCTGCGCAAACATGCCGGTCAAGTGGCCTTCCCCGGCGGCAAAACCGACGCCGAAGACGGATCGGCGATCGTCACGGCGCTGCGAGAAGCGCAGGAAGAAGTGGCGATACCGCCGCAAGCGGTGACTGTCCTCGGCCAAATGGCGCCGCTCGACAGCAGCACCGGATTTCAGGTTACCCCTATCGTCGGCCTCATCCCGCCGGACGTGCAGTTCCACGCCAATGAAGGCGAAGTGGCGGACGTGTTCGAGATGCCCCTGCGGGAAGCGCTGACCCTGTCGCGTTACTATCCGCTGGATATTCATCGCGCCGGCCATACGCACCGCATCTACCTCTCCTGGTATCACAGCCAGTTTATCTGGGGGCTGACCGCCGCCATCATTCGGCGCCTGGCGCAACAGGTCAGTATTTAGCCCGCATTACGTGATCTGACTCGCAATCTGGCACGGTTGCCGGCCTCCGCGGCGGGTAAAGCGATCGCTATCACTTCATTTGATCGCTTTTTCAACTACCGTTCCGTTTGAATGGTTTTAAAAAAACTGTAAACCCTCTCTTAAACCTTACGAAATACCTGTAAAATACCACCGCCCGAGATAAACCACTGTAGAAACAGGGATTAAGCCGGCGGCGTTCAGCACGGAAAGCTGGCGCGATTACCGCTAATGGAGCTTGGGCGAAAGCGGATACCCCGCACAAGGGTTCGCCCCGGGTAATCAGTAAAAAAAGCGACACCACGGATTATTTAATTTCATGCGAAAAAGGCAGCCGAACCCGCACGGCCCTTTTACAATATCGCTGTTCCCTGCGCGGTTTTTGACCGCCGCAGCCATAACAATACGTCTCTTTAAGGAGTTTTAGCGTGATTAGCGTTTTCGACATGTTTAAGATCGGCATCGGCCCGTCCAGCTCTCATACGGTTGGACCGATGAAAGCCGGCAAACAGTTTGTCGACGATCTGGTAAATAAAGGCCTGATGCCTTCTATCACGCGTGTTGCCGTAGACGTTTACGGCTCACTCTCATTGACCGGCAAAGGTCACCATACCGATATCGCCATCATTCTCGGCCTAGCCGGCAACATGCCGGACACCGTCGATATCGATAGCATTCCGGGTTTTATTCGCGATGTAGAACAACGTCAACGCCTGATGCTGGCCAACGGCCTGCATGAAGTCGATTTCCCGCGCGACGGCGGCATGGTCTTCCGCAGCGACAACCTGCCGCTGCACGAAAACGGCATGCAGATCCACGCCTTCGCCGGCGATAAAGAAGTGTACAGCAAGACCTATTACTCTATCGGCGGCGGTTTCATCGTCGACGAGGAGAATTTCGGCAAGGCCGCCGAGCAAGAACTGCAAATGCCCTATCCGTTCAACTCCGCGCGCGAAATGCTCGACCACTGCCGCGAGACCGGCCTGTCGCTGTCCGGCATGGTGATGCAGAACGAACTGGCGCTGCACAGCAAGCAAGAGATCGAGACCTACTTCGGCAACGTCTGGCAAACCATGCGCGCCTGTATCGATCGCGGTCTGAACACCGAAGGCGTACTGCCGGGGCCGCTGCGCGTACCGCGCCGTGCCTCCGCGCTGCGCCGCATGCTGGTGGCGTCGGACAAACTGTCCAGCGATCCGATGAACGTGATCGACTGGGTCAACATGTTCGCGCTGGCGGTTAACGAAGAAAACGCCGCCGGCGGCCGCGTGGTCACCGCGCCGACCAACGGCGCCTGCGGCATCGTGCCTGCGGTGCTGGCTTACTACGATCACTTCATCGAGTCCGTCAGCCCGGATATCTACATCCGCTACTTTATGGCGGCGGGTGCGATCGGCGCGTTGTACAAGATGAACGCCTCCATTTCCGGCGCCGAAGTCGGTTGCCAGGGTGAAGTGGGCGTTGCCTGCTCCATGGCGGCGGCCGGTCTGGCCGAACTGCTGGGCGGCAGCCCTGAGCAGGTCTGTGTGGCGGCGGAGATCGGCATGGAACATAACCTGGGTCTGACCTGTGACCCGGTCGCCGGCCAGGTGCAGGTGCCGTGCATCGAGCGCAACGCCATCGCTTCGGTCAAGGCGATCAACGCCGCCCGCATGGCCCTGCGCCGCACCAGCGAGCCGCGCGTTTCGCTGGATAAGGTGATCGAGACCATGTACGAAACCGGCAAAGACATGAACGCCAAGTACCGCGAAACGTCACGCGGCGGCCTGGCAATCAAGGTGCAATGCGACTGACAGACAACCCCGCCACCCGGCGGGGTTTTTTATGGGTAATCAATTCATTGGCCGCCTTTTGTGACAATGTCACCAGAAAAAATCCTGCATTTCTCTCATCGATCCGGCGGTTAGCCTGCAAATTGACCTTCTGTTTTGCCAAATCGAAATAATTTACTGAGTTACCATCAATCTTGTATAACCTCAGGCTAGAATTAGCCGAGCGCAACTTAAGGATCTATGACCTGACCGTGACTCGGGGCTGGATTACCGAACAAGGATTTACCGGATGTTGATGACCCACCTCGCCGCGTCCCGATATCGTTATTACCGTTGGCTGCTGGCCGGAGCGGTGGGCGCGGCTATTCTGTTGGTATCGCTGTATACCCGTTACTATCAAGAGGTCAAAAGTATCGAGCTGAGCCAACAGACATTGGCCACCCGCACCGTCGGCAAGCTCAACCAGTTGTTGACGCCGGCTCAGCTGCAGGCGGAGCGCAGCATGGACATGCTGGACCAGCCCTGCGAGAACGTTTCGTCGGCCCTGCGCTTTCGCGCCGCGCAGAATCAGGCGCTACGCGCCATGTTGCTGGTAAAAAACGGCATTATTTACTGCTCCAGCCTGTTTGGTTCCCGTCATTATCAGCTGGCCGCGGTAATGCCGACCTTCGTCAACAGCAACGCCAGGCTGGCGCTGCGCCCCTCGCTGGCGGTGAGCAAAGGCCTGCCCACGCTGGTGATGTGGACGCCATCCCCCCACGATAAAACCAGCGGCGTGCTGCACGTGTTTAATATCGAGCTGCTGTCCAACTTTTTACTCGAGCCGCAGGAGCCTTACGTTCAGCGCGTGGTGCTGAACGTGGCTGACAGCAGCCTGGAATACGGCCGACGTGAAATCCTGAGCCGTGACACCTTGACCAACGATCTGCGCTACACCGCCGGCTCTGCGCTATACCCGTTCTCGATTTCGCTGTTCGGCCCGCAGATCGGCATGCTGGCGCTTTCCGCACTGCCGCGCCATATCCCGCTCGCGCTGCTGATCAGCCTGTTGGCCGCCTATGTGGTCTATCTGCTCACCGCTAACCGCATGAGCCTGTCTTATCACATCGGCCATGCCATCACCCATCGCGAGTTCCGCGTCTATTGCCAGCCCATCATCCATAGCGACACCGGGCGCTGCGCCG
Source organism: Serratia sp. PGPR-27 (assembly GCF_022678525.1). Lineage (NCBI taxonomy): Bacteria > Pseudomonadati > Pseudomonadota > Gammaproteobacteria > Enterobacterales > Yersiniaceae > Serratia > Serratia sp. PGPR-27. The sequence continues at coordinate 100,867 of NZ_JALBYS010000016.1, forward strand.
GCGTCGAGATGCTGCTGCGCTGGAAAAAGAAGCGGCAAGGGTGGATCTCCCCCGACGTGTTTATTCCGCTGGCCGAGCAGCATGAGCTGATCATTCCGCTGACCCGTTATCTGATGAACACCGTGACGGAAAATCTGCAGCTGTTCCCGCCGCGACCGTCGTTCTACATCAGCATCAACGTCGCCGCCGAACACTTTAAAACGCTCAACATCATCGACGATATCCGCCGGATTTGGCTACCGGCGCATCCGATGCCGTCACTGATGCTGGAGCTGACCGAACGCACCGCGCTGTCGGCGATCCAGCATGACCAGATCCGGACGCTGAAAGACATGGGGATCATGCTGGCCATCGACGATTTCGGCACCGGCCACAGCTCGCTGAGCTACCTGAAGAACCTTAGCCCGGACGTGTTAAAGATCGACCGCGGGTTTACCGCGGCCATCGGTACCGACGCGGTCAACGCCACGGTGACCGATACCATCATTACGCTGGCGCAGCGGCTGAAGCTGAAGCTGGTGGCTGAAGGAGTAGAAACGGCGGAACAGGCCGACTATCTGCGCTCGCGTGAGGTCAATGCCCTGCAGGGGTATTATTTCGCCAAGCCGATGCCGATCCACGTTTTCCCGCTGTGGTTGCAGCAGTACGAATCGCGCGTCAGGAAAACAGAAGAGAATACGCCGGAGGCCTGAGCCTCCGGCGGGGGGGTTACGAATGCGCCGGTTCGTCGAAGACGACGCGGGTGACACGCACCAACTCGATGCGATAGTCGGAGACCTCGACGATATCGAAACGCAGGTGGTTCAGTTCAATGGTGTCCCCCACCACCGGCATCTGGCCGTAGTGGGCTAACAGCAGCCCCGCCAGAGTGGCGTAGTCTGCGGTTGGGCTGACCAGGTCATCGCAGGCCAGCGCCTGTTCCAGCGAGTGCAGGTCGGTCCCGCCTTTGACCAGCCAGCCGTCGCCTTCCGCCACGATGTCCGGCGTTTCATCTTCGTCCGGGAACTCGCCGGCAATCGCTTCCAGCACATCCAGCGGCGTCACCAGCCCCTGCACCACGCCGAACTCGTTAGTGACCACCACCAGGCGCCCTTTGGCGCGGCGCAGCACCGCCAGCAGCTTGATGACATCCATGGTTTCCGGCACCACGATCGGCGGCGTGCGGGCGGCAAACTCGGCGATATCGTCCCCTTGCTCCAGCGCCACCAGCAGATCCTTGGCGCGTACCACGCCGACGATCTCATCCACAGAGTCGCGACACACCGGGAACAGGCTGTGCGGCGTATCCAGCAACTGTGCGCGCACCTCCTCACGGGAGCGCTCGCAGTCGACCCAGGAGATGTCAGTGCGCGGCGTCATCACGCTGCGCAATGAGCGCGAGGCCAGCGTCAGCACACCGCTGATCATATAACGCTCTTCCGCCGCAAAGGTTTCATCCCTCGGCAACGCCACCGCGTCGTCAGGCTGCTGTGCGCGCTGCTGCCCCATCAGGCGCATGATCGCTTCCGCGGTGCGCTCGCGCATCGGGCGACGCGCCTGATGCTTGATAAAGTTGCGGCGCGCGATCTGGTTGAACAATTCAATCAGGATCGAGAAGCCGATCGCGGCGTACAGATAGCCTTTAGGAATATGCAAGCCGAAGCCTTCGGCGATCAGGCTCAGACCGATCATCAACAGGAAGCTCAGGCACAGCACCACAATGGTCGGGTGCGCGTTGACGAAGTTGGTCAACGGCTTGGATGCCAGCAGCATCACCGCCATCGCGATCACCACCGCCGCCATCATCACCGGCAGATCGTTCACCATGCCCACGGCGGTGATCACCGCATCAAGCGAGAACACCGCGTCAAGGATCACGATTTGCACCACCACCGCCCAGAACTTGGCGTAACCGCGGTTGGCGCCATCCTGGTGCGTCTGCCCTTCCAGCCGTTCATGCAGCTCCATGGTGGCCTTGAACAGCAGGAATACCCCGCCGAACAGCAGGATAAGATCGCGGCCGGAGAAGCTGAAATCGCCGACGCTGAACAGCGGCGTGGTCAGGGTTACCATCCAGGAGATCACCGACAGCAGACCCAAACGCATCAGCAATGCCAGCGACAGGCCGATGATGCGCGCCTTATCGCGCTGCTTAGGCGGCAGTTTGTCGGCCAAAATGGCGATGAATACCAGGTTGTCGATGCCCAGCACGATTTCCAGCACCACCAGCGTAAGCAACCCCGCCCAAATAGAGGGGTCCATTAAAAATTCCATATCAGACTCCAGAGAAAAGTGGGAATGAGCGCACGCCGCTCAGACGTGACGATGCCGCCGCTGCATGGGCGCAGTCGACAATAGCAAAGTGACGGGATGGGATTACCGGGAGATGGCCGAAGGGCCGAACAACATATGCAACGCCAGCAGGTGGCGGGTGAAACCTGGAAAAACAGTTACTTCGGTGACAGTCCATAGGGAGGGCTGAGGCCCTTCACTCCTTAGTGATGAAAGAGGAAATTACTGTATCAGGATTTTTCTGGGGGACAAAGCGGCTTTTTCAACGGCGGTTTAGGGTGACGCCACGCCATATCGTCTGCGACAGCTAAGATTTCTCCGAGCATTCAATAGCGGAGCAGCGTCACAAAAAATATTTTTTCACTCACTAAAATAAATCTCGCGTTCGTGAAGTATCACGCACAGGCATTTGATACTGCGTGAGAAATGTTAGGCGTGCGTTTCTTTTTTTCTACCATAATGTATCTGAACCGCGGAAGTGACTGCCAAGACGGCGCGGAGAAACGACACAAACCGCGTCTGGAGTTCAACGAGGAGGTAGCGAGTGGCAATAGCTATTATCATCGGCACACACGGGGCTGCAGCGGAACAACTGCTGAAAACGGCGGAGATGCTATTGGGCGAGCAGGACAACGTCGCCTTTATAGACTTCGTTCCCGGTGAGAATGCCGAAACGTTAATCGTCAAATACAACGAAAAAATCAGTGGATTGGATACCAGCGGCGGCGTGCTGTTCCTGGTGGATACCTGGGGCGGCAGCCCGTTCAACGCCGCCAGCCGCATTGCGGTCGACAAAGAAAACTATGAGGTCGTCACCGGGGTCAACATCCCGATGCTGGTGGAAACCTTCATGGCGCGGGACGACAACCCCGCTTTCGATGAACTGGTGGCGCTGGCGTTGGAAACCGGCCGCGAAGGCGTGAAAGCGCTGAAAAAACCGCAGGAAGAACCCGCAAAACCCGTGGCGCCCGTCGCCAAAGCCGCTGCCCCTCAGGCGCCGCTGGGGCCGAACGACCACATGAAAATCGGCCTGGCGCGCATCGATGACCGCTTGATTCACGGCCAGGTGGCTACCCGCTGGACCAAAGAGACCAACGTCAGCCGCATCATCGTCGT